>DKLE01000269.1:10916-12365 GCA_002455605.1 Firmicutes bacterium UBA6648 | reverse complement strand
AATTTTACACTACGCATAAGGATAGCTTTATTCATAAAAAAATGACTTGCTTAAAAACAAGTCATCTTTACTATTTATTAATCTGTTATTTGATTAATTGGCGAATATAAAAAATTTTTTACTCTCTCAAGACAGTCTTCTGTCCCTACAAAATATATTATATCATTTTCAAGTAAAACAGCATACGGACCAGGGGAAATAAATATTTCTTCTTTTCTTTTTATCGCTACTATGGTTGCGGCGGTATTTTGCCAGAAGCGAATATCAGCTATAGACTGATTAACTAACGGTGTCTCCGCAGTTACAATAATTTGAAAGGGCATGAAGGGATGGGCAGAACGAAAATGCTCTGTTTTCTCAATCAACTCTGTTAAATAATTATTTAACAACTCCATTTCCTTTTTTTGCCTTTTAACACTTTGCAGCATACTTGATTTTATATCATTAATCGTAGTTATATCCTGATACTGCTTCAGAAACTTTACGGCATTTTCATAAGAACTAATTACTACTCCGCTGCCTTTTTCTGTGCTAACAATATTCAGATCTGACAACACACAAACAGCACGTCTTGCAGTTTCCGCAGATACCCCATATTGACTGGCAAGAGATGAACGAGCATAGATTTTATCACCTACCGAATATTTTCCGGCGGCAACTCTTGCCGCAATATCCGCTGCTATTTGTTGGTACTTAGGTATAGCAATTTTTATCTTAACTTGATTATCCATAAAAAAATACTCCTATTGCTTATTCTTTAACTTAGCATTATACCTCAGTACTAATCATACTTCAACCTTAACTGGCAAATTCAGCAATTGCTTCCCTGATATTTGCAACACCCACTAATTTTATATTTTTTGGAGGTTCTTTTATCGTACTCTTATTTTTCTTCGGCAATATGACTCTTGAAAAGCCCATTCGGCTCGCTTCCTTTATTATTTTTTCACAATTTTTAACAGACCGTAAGTCTCCTGTCAGTCCTATCTCCCCCAATGCCAGCGTTTTTCCTGACACGGTTTTTCCTTTATAGGAAGAATATATAGAAAGGACAACGGCTAAATCCGTAGAAGTTCCTTCTGGCTTTAAACCACCTACCACATTGATATATACGTCCTGACTGATAAGGGAGACCCCTGCTTTCCTCTCCAAAACAGCGAGCAGCATATTTAGCCGATTACTATCTATACCGATTGAGGTTCTTCTGGCAAAGCCCACATTGGTGGGTGCTGTCAATGCTTGAATTTCCAAAAGCAAAGGTCTTGTACCTTCATAGACTGCACCTGCTACCGCTCCCTCTGCCCCATCTTCCATTCCCTCTAAAAACGTTTTGGATAAATTCTCAATTTCTACCAAGCCTTCCTCCAGCATTTCAAAAGCACCAATTTCACTGGTTGTTCCGAATCTGTTTTTAAAAGCCCGTATTATTCTTAATTCTTGGTTTCTTTT
>DKLE01000269.1:810-10791 GCA_002455605.1 Firmicutes bacterium UBA6648 | reverse complement strand
CCCGCAAAATTTAAAACACAATCCACTAAATGTTCTACTATTTTAGGTCCGGCCAAATCTCCCGTCTTCGTAACATGGGCCACAATAAAAATAGGAATATTTTTTACCTTGCCCAGTTTCATCAATTCATTTCCACAGGCTCTCACCTGGGATACACTTCCCGGTGCGGAATTTAGCTGTGCCGAGTACATGGTCTGAATGGAATCTATAATAATAAATTCCGGCATCAATTCATTAATAACAGCTATGATATTTTCCATGTTAGTTTCCGCCAGCAAAAACAGATTTTGTATATTCCCTTTGCATACTCGATCTCCTCGCATTTTAATCTGTTCTTCTGCTTCTTCACCGGATACGTATAAAACTTTGCCGTATTTTTCAGCTACATTGGAAGCCGCCTGTATGATAATCGTTGATTTTCCTATACCGGGCTCTCCGGATATCAAAGTAAGAGAACCCTTAACTATTCCTCCTCCCAAAACTCTGTTCAGTTCGCCTATGCCTGTATCAATTCTCGTAAAGTTCCCCGATTTCACTTCGGAAAGCTTAACTGCCTTTATTCTTTGTACAGGTCCGTCATCCCCAGCTACTCTGGCCCGGCTTCTGCTATCGTTTTCGTTGGCGGATATAATCTTTTCTTCCACCATGGAGTTCCAAGCTCCACAGATGCATTGCCCCATCCATTTAGCACTTTCATAGCCACATTCTTGGCAAACAAATACAGTTCTTGCTTTCTTCATCTTTTTTACCTCTTTATACCTTTCTCATCCATCGCACCATCTTTTCTTAATTATTTATTGTTACAGTTCTACTTTATGAGTATAAATTATATTTAATAAAATTCCAACAAAAAGGGAGCAAATAATATTCGCTCCCACATTTATCGTTGGAATATGTTAACTAAGCTTCCATTTCAGCTTTATGCTTTGCAATAATCTTGTCAGCTAAATGTGTCGGTACTTCCTCATACCTTTCAAATCTCTGTGTAAAAGCACCTCTGGCCTGAGTCATTGCTCGGAGGGATACAGAATAGTCGAATATTTCTGCCTGGGGAGCCTCTGCGAGAAGTTTCTGCCCGCCTCCCTGGAGGGGTTCCATTCCAAGAATCTTTCCTCGTCTCTTGTTCATATCTCCCATGACATCACCCATGTATTCATCCGGAACAATTATTTCTATATGCATCACCGGCTCAAGAAGACAAGGTTTAGCCTCCGCAATACCTTTTTTAAACGCTAAAGAAGCTGCAATTTTAAATGCCATTTCATTAGAGTCCACGTCATGGTACGATCCATCATAAAGTACCGCTTTGATATTTACTACCTTGCATCCTGCAAGAGGTCCTTTGTTCATGGATTCCAGGAGTCCCTTTTCTACTGCCGGAACATAGTTCTTCGGTATGGAACCGCCAAATAACTCTTCAGAAAACTCAAATTCTTGTTCTGATGGTGAAAACCGGATATGAACGTCTCCATACTGTCCTGCCCCTCCAGACTGTTTCTTGTGTTTTCCCTGAACATCTGAACGACCCTTAATGGTTTCTCTGTAAGCAATCTTTTGAGGAACTGTTCTGACAGAAACACCAAACCGATCCTTTAGCTTCGCCATAATAATTGACAGCTGAATTTCTCCCTGTCCTCCAAGCAAAGTTTGATGAGTCTCCGTATTCCTCGTTACGATAAAAGAAGGATCCTCTTCTCTTAACCTATTCAGCCCAGTACCCATTTTTTCTTCATCTCCTTTATCCACTGCTTCGATAGCAATGAAGTAAGAAGGCTCCGGATAATCCAAAGGTAAATAGCGAATCTCATCGCTCTTGTCACAAAGTGTATCTCCGGATAAGGTATACTGCAATTTGGCTACAGCTACAATATCACCGGCTTCTGCATAGTTCAGCTCCAATTGGTTTTTTCCTCTCAAGAAAAACAGTTTTCCCAGTTTTTCCATCTTTCCTGTTCTTTCATTTAAAACCTCGGTACCGGAATTAATTTTTCCGGTGACTACCTTCATAATGGAGATTTTACCTATAAACGGGTCAACCATCGTCTTAAATACAAATGCAGACATAGGAGCATCAACCACAGACACTCTTTCTATATGTTCATTTTGCTCATTAAATCCATAATAAGGGCCGTGCTCCAGAGGAGTAGGCACATATGTAATCAATAAGTCCATAAGCCCTTCAATGCCATGTCCCAGGGAGAAGGCTGATGAGCAAACCGGAACAATAACGCCGTCAGCTATGCCTTGCCTCAAGCCTTTTCTGATTTCTTCATCCGTGAAATCATCTCCGTTAAAATACTTGTCCATTAATGCATCATCTGTCATGGCAATGGCTTCCTTCAGTCCCTCATCAATCTCAGCTGAAAGCGGCCAGCTGAATGGAATCAGTGTATCTCCAAACTTTGCTTTCAACTCATCGAAAGTTTTATAAAAATCGAATTCATCTTTATCTCTTTTATTTATAACAATAAATCTTGGTTTCTTATATCGTTCACAAGCTTTCCAAGCCTGCTCAGTGCCTACCTGAATACCTGCACCTGCGTCTACTAAAATAACAGCGGCTTCTACAGCCCGGAGTGCTGCGTTTACTTCACCGATAAAATCGAAATATCCTGGGGTATCAATAAAATTTATCTTACTATCTTTCCATTCAATGGGCACGATAGAAGTATTAATTGAATAGCCCTTTTCAATTTCCATTTTGTCATAGTCGGACACTGTGTTACCGTCTTCCACTTTTCCCAGTCGGTTAATCACGCCTGTTGCTAATAAAGCTGATTCCAAGAATGTAGTTTTACCACATCCGCCATGCCCAACAAGTGCAACATTTCTAATCGTATCGCTCGTATAGCCCTTCATAAATAAGCCCTCCCAAAATTATTTATTTGATAATGAATCCTCCTATATACAGGTTCCATTACACCCTCATTATAACATTGGTGCTCATGTATGGCAAATAAAATCGTCAGAATATTTGATTTATCAGACGATTCTACACAAAGCAATAAAAAAAGACAAAAAAGAACAAATTCCCTTTTCTGTCTTTCTATTTATATGTTCAAAACTGATTTTTATATGCTTCTGGTTAATTCTCCTCGGATATCACTTTCCATAAGCGATCGAATTTCTTTTTCCCCATATTGCTTGCTCAACAGATAATACAGCTTGGTAACAGCAGCTTCTACGGTCATATCAAAGCCGCATATAGCTCCTGCATCAGCTAAGTGTTTACTGGTCTCATACTGGCCGATAACGGCTGCTCCTTTATAGCATTGAGTACAAACAATTATATAAGTACCGTTCTCTTTAGCCTTTTGCAGCATTCGAAGCATAGAATCATCATTCTGAGGGATATTTCCCGCGCCAAAGGCTTCAATTACAATACCCCTCAGTTTTTCAGTCATAATATTCTCAAAAATCTCAAACTGAATGCCCGGAAAAATTTTTAATACTGCAATCTGATTATTTTCGAAAGTACAGAAATTTAATTCTTTTTCTTCCGTTCGCATTCTCTGCTGATTAACAGAAATATTCACTCCGGCTTCAGCCAAGGGACCATAATTGGGAGAATCAAAAGCGATAAGCATATCTGAGCTGACCTTTGTAGAGCGGTTCCCTCGTATGAGCTTTCCTCCAAAATAAATGCAGACCTCCGGTATATTATAATCCGCCGCAATAATCATAGAGGTTATCAAATTCTCTCTCGCATCGCTCCGCACTTTACATAAAGGAATTTGTGAACCCGTAAGGATTACCGGCTTTGAAAGCCCCTGCAGCATGAAAGACAATGCCGAAGCCGTATAAGCCATGGTGTCGGTTCCATGCATCACCACAAAACCATTATAGTCACAATAGTGCTCCCTAATGTCTTTCCCTATTTGATTCCAGTTCTCAACTGTAATATTAGACGAATCCAAAAGGGGCGAATACTCGATAAAATCGTAATCCGGCATTTCTGGTTCCCTAAACTCCTGAATCGCTCTTAAAGTTTTCTCCATATAGCCGGGGACGGGAGCATATCCGAATTCCGTTTCCTTCATTCCTATAGTCCCGCCTGTATAAATAATACAGATTTTCTTCTTCAACTTCCTTCTCCTTTAGAATTCAGCAGTCTTAGGAGTTCTAGGGAATGGCAGTACATCCCGGATATTACTCATACCGGTGACATACATAATGATTCTTTCAAAACCTAAACCATATCCCGCATGCTTTACTCCCCCGTACTTTCGAAGATCCATATACCACCAGTAGTCTTCCTCTTTGAGATCCAGCTCTTTCATACGTGCTGAAAGAACATCATATCGTTCCTCTCTCTGGCTTCCTCCAATGATTTCACCTACACCCGGAACAAGAAGATCACAGGCTGCAACCGTTTTGTTATCATCATTTATTCTCATATAGAAAGCTTTTATTTCTTTTGGATAATCGGTTACAAAGACAGGCTTTTTAAAGATTTCTTCCGTAATATATCTTTCGTGCTCTGTCTGTAAGTCAATACCCCATTCTACCGGATATTGAAATTCCTTTTCCGATTTCAGCAGCAGCTCAACTGCTTCTGTATAAGAAATGCGGGCAAAATCACTGCTGACAATATTGTTCAGCCGGTCAATCAGGCCTTTATCCACAAAGCTATTGAAGAATTCCATTTCCTCCGGCGCGTTCTCCAATACATAATTGATGATATATTTAATCATGGCTTCCGCCAAATCCATGTTATCTGCTAAATCCGCAAATGCCACTTCCGGTTCAATCATCCAGAATTCCGATGCATGTCTTGCTGTGTTAGAATTTTCAGCCCGGAATGTAGGGCCGAAGGTATAAATATTCCTAAATGCCAATGCGAAAGTTTCTGCTTCTAACTGGCCGCTTACGGTTAAGCTGGTCTCTTTTCCAAAAAAATCCTGGCTGTAATCAATTTTACCTTCTTCAGTTTTTGGAAGATTATCCATATCCAAGGTGGTAATTCGGAACATTTCACCCGCACCTTCACAGTCACTTCCTGTAATAATTGGCGTATGAACATAAACGAAATTCTGTTCCTGAAAGAACTGATGAATAGCATAAGCTACTAGGGATCGCACTCTGAAAACTGCTGAAAAAGTATTGCTTCTCGGTCTTAAATGTGCTATTTCTCTTAAAAATTCAAGACTGTGCCTTTTTTTCTGCAGGGGATAATCTGCCTCAGAGCTTGCCTCTATGGCCACTTCCTTTGCCTTTATTTCAAAGGGCTGCTTTGCTTCCGGCGTTAATGTTAATGTACCTTTAACCATCAATGCAGCGGAAATCGGAGCCTTTGCTATTTTATCATAGTTTTCAAGCATATCCTGTTCATATACAACCTGAACCGATTTAAAAAAGGAGCCGTCATTCAGCTCAATAAAACCAAATTTATTTGAACTTCTGTTGGTTCTTATCCAACCTCTGATTACAACCTCTTTATCTGTATAAGCATTTGTATTTCTATAAAGCTCTTTTATCTGTATATCTTTTCCCATCTTTTCTAAACTCCTCGTTCTTTTCTAAGCCTTAAAAGGCTATATGAATCTATTGTAAATGAAAAAAGCCCCTTATGCAAGGGGCTTATCTATTATTTATCGGTAGGTTTCATGGTCGGGAATAAAATAATATCCCTGATGGACGGAGCATCTGTTATAAGCATAATCACTCTGTCAATGCCTATACCCAGACCGCCTGTAGGAGGAAGCCCCACTTCAAGCGCATTGACGAAATCTTCATCCATTGGATGGGCTTCATCATCTGTTCCGTCGTCAAGCTGTGCCTGCTGTTCTTTGAATCTCTCATATTGATCAATCGGATCGTTTAACTCAGAGAATGCATTGGCAATTTCCCAGCAATTTACATAAGCCTCAAATCTTCTGGTAATCCTCGGATCCTCCGGATCTCTCTTTGCCAGCGGTGAAATTTCAACAGGATGTCCTGTGATAAAAACAGGCCCGTCCAAATATCCGGGTACATCTTCGCAGTATTCTTCAAACATTTCTGCTAAGATTTTTCCTCTGGTCATATCTTTTACTTCATCTTTATCCATACCCTGCTTAACAGCTGCTTCTCTAGCCTGCTCATCTGTTTCGATGATGGCAAAATCAACACCTGTAATCTCTTTTATAGCATCCGCCATATTTAATCTTCTCCAAGGAGGAGTTAAGTCAAAGGTTTTGCCTTGGTATTCAATTACCATGCTGCCTGTTGCTGCTAATGCGGCTTTTGAAACCACCTGTTCGGTAACCTCCATCATCGTGTCCATATCCGCATATGCCATATAGCACTCCATTGAAGTAAATTCCGGGTTGTGGTTTCTGTCCATTCCTTCATTTCTGAACATCTTGCCCATTTCATACACTCGATCAAGACCGCCTACAATCAGTCTCTTCAGGAACAGTTCATTAGAAATACGAAGCTTCATATCTAAATCAAGAGTATTGTGATGGGTGTCAAAAGGTCTTGCGTTTGCACCGCCTGCAATGGTTGTTAAAATCGGCGTATCCACTTCCAGATACCCATATTGGTTTTCAAGAACATCCTTTACTGCATGGATAATCTTTGAACGCTGAATAAAAGTATTTTTTACTTCCGGATTTACGATCAGATCAACATAACGCTGACGATATCTCTGGTCCTGATCCTTTAATCCGTGGAACTTATTAGGAAGTACCTGCAATGATTTTGAAAGTAATACTATTTTTTCTACCTTGATGGAAATTTCGCCATGTCTTGTTTTAAAAACTTCCCCTTCTACACCAACGATATCACCGATATCATAAGTCAAGAAAATCTCATATTCTTCAGGCGTAATCGCATCCTGTCTGACATAACCCTGAATCCTGCCCTGCTTATCCTGAATATCGATAAAAGAAGCTTTTCCCATGTGTCTGTTAGCCATGATTCTGCCTGCACAAGATACTTTTTTACCTTCTGTTTCTTCAAAGTTGTCTTTTATATCCATGCTGTAAGCTGTTACATCCCAGTTCTCTACTAGAAATGGATTTCGGCCCATTTCCTGGAGCTTTTTTAACTTCTCTCTTCTTATTAATCGTTGTTCATTAAGCTTTTCTTCTGAAAGTTCTTCTTCCACTTCCGGGTTTATGTTTCTGTTTTCTTCTGTACTCATAGTATACCTCTTACATCTTTTCTATATTATGCCTGACTTTCAGGCTCTTATTCCTAGTATTTGGATTACTTGTATATATCTAAAATCTCATAATGCATAAGGCCGTCAGGAACTTGAATTTCAACTACTGAGCCAAGCTTTTGTCCCATAAGCGCACTGCCTACAGCAGATTCATTTGAAATCTTTCCCTCGAAAGGATCTGCTTCTGTGGAACCAACTATTGTATACTCAGCCTCGAGGCCAGTTTCCTGGACCTTAATTTTGACTTTAAGTCCAACATTGACATAATCTTTGGGCATTTCATTTTCATCTATAATCTTTGCCTTACGAATCATGGTCTCCAGCTTGTGAATTCTCTCTTCAAGCTCAGCCTGCTCATTTTTCGCAGCATCATATTCCGCATTTTCAGATAAGTCTCCATAGGAAATTGCTTCCTTTAATCTTTCTGAAACCTCTTTACGTCTTACAGAAACTAGCTCTTCATGCTCCGCTACAATTTTGTCGTAGCCTTCTTTGGTTAGCAATATTTCTTCTGCCATATTTCTAATCTCCTTTCGACCTATTGTCGTATCGTAATATTATACTCTGTATGGTAGATAAAGTCAATAAAAAGCAATCACTTCAACTGTTGCAGCAATTCTCTTATTTCTTCAAAGCTTTTCTTTTGGTTCACCTCTGCCCGCAAATAAGCGGACCCTTTTATCCCCTTCAAATACCATGCTATATGTTTTCTCATTTCCCGAACTCCCACATATTCCCCTTTTTCCGCCAGAACGTATTCACAATGCTTATTAATTATTGCCAGCTTCTCCGGAACTGTCGGCGGAAGAGGTTTTTCCTGACCCTTCCACAGAGCCAATGCATCTCTGAAAATCCACGGATTTCCTTGTGCCCCCCGGGCAATCATCACCATGTCACAGCCCGTTTGATCCAGCATTTGTAAAGCATCTTCTCCCGAAAAGATATCACCGTTCCCGATTACAGGGATGTTTACCGCTTGCTTCACTTTTTCTATCATGGACCAGTCTGCTTTACCCGTATAATATTGTTCTCGGGTTCGCCCATGTACCGCCACTGCTGCGGCACCCGCAGCCTCTGCTGTTTTCGCCACCTCAACCGCATTAATGGAGCCTGCATCAAAACCGATTCTTATTTTAACAGTAACCGGCTTCTTGGCTTCATTCACTACCGCCTGAACCAGCTGATAGATTAAATCCGGATTTTTCAGCAATGCAGAGCCTTCACCATTCTTCACGATTTTAGGTACGGGGCATCCCATATTAATATCTAAAACAGCATTTGGTCTGTCTGCCAACTCTCTGGCGGTGTAGGCCAGTATATCCGGTTCACTGCCAAACACCTGATATGCTACAGGAAACTCATCTTCATAAGTCCGTAGTAAATGCTCCGTATTTTTATCTTTATAATATAAGCCTTTTCCGCTTACCATTTCCGTATAGACCATAGCAGCGCCCATCTCTTTGCAGATTCTTCGAAAAGAAGCATCCGTGACACCTGCCAATGGCGCAAGCAGAAATGGATTTTCTAATTTTAAATTGCCAATAGCCAAATTCTTCAATTATTACCTCACTAACAAAAAAGGCCGACTCAAAAATAGTTGGTACAACCATTTTAAGACAGCCCTTGGTATTTTATATATTCTGCTTATTTTTATGCCCTTTATTTTTTTCATATATTATTTCTAGTCCTTCAAGGGTAAGCATCTTGTCCACATGATCAATGCAGTCTATTCCTTTCTCAATTAACGATGCAAGGCCGCCGGTAGCAACAACAATAACCTCTTTATCCGTTTTTGATATTGCTTTCAGCTCTTTCTTCATTTTCTTCGTAATATAGTCTACCATTCCCATGTGTCCGTAGACTAAACCTGACTGCATGCTTTCTATGGTATTTTTGCATATGACATGACCGGGTTCTTCCAGTTCTACCTTAGGCAATTTTGCTGTCTTCTCAAATAAAGCATCGGAAGCAATCTTCACTCCCGGTGCAATGGTTCCGCCTAAATACTCTGCATTTTCCGTGATGGCGCAGAATGTTGTAGCCGTTCCAAAGTCGATTACCACAAGTGGTCCGCCATACTTAGCATATGCCGCAACAGCATTTACTATTCTATCTGCTCCCACCTGCTTGGGATTATCATATTTAACGATTAAGCCGGTCTTAATTCCCGGGCCGATAACAATCGCTCTTTTGTTAAAGTATTTCATAGACAGATGCTGTAATGTATAAAGTACGGAAGGAACTACAGTCGATATGATTACATCCTTTACTTCCTGAGTTTTTAGTCCCTCATAGGTAAATAATTGGTTTATCACCATACCATATTCATCGGCACTTTTATTATTGTCTGTTTCAAGTCGCCAGTTCTGTATCAATTTTCCCTCTTTAAATACACCTAAAACTATATTTGTGTTTCCTACATCGAATGCTAGTAGCATGGTTTTTCTCCTTTGCTCATGCGTAAATTAGTCCGGCTTCCATAATGCAGGGTTATGCTGCACTAGACTGGATAACCACGGCTTTCTATTTGGTAAAAATTTAACTAGATTAGTATACCTTTAAACCACTTAAATATCAAGGAAATTTAGTAAAAAATCTCACCTGCATGAAAATACTTTTCATTCATATATTATATTGTACCTTTATCGTCTAATCAAAAGGAGGGATTTCTTTGGATTCAAACTTAATTGAGGAACTTCAGGCTTATATAAAAACTGAACTAACCGATGCGGAGCTATTCCGTAAACTAGCACAAATGGCTCCTGATGAAATGCAGATGAATTTGCTTATGGAAATGGCTGCGGACGAACAGAGTCACGCAGACGATTTTA
>DKLE01000269.1:0-744 GCA_002455605.1 Firmicutes bacterium UBA6648 | reverse complement strand
CTTCCATACCACCTATAAATGTAAATTTAACTTATTCCCAGCTGCTTAGTGACCGCATCTTAGAAGAGACAGAGGATTTTAGAAAATATATGTATGCGCACCAGCGCTATTTTAACGATGAAACACTGCGGGAGATATTTTTCAGAGCCGCTGTAGATGAAAATGTTCACGCTGTCCGATTACTGGAATTGCTAAACAGGCAGGAATAAGTGTAAAAAACATCATACAACAAAAACCAAAACAAGCATAAGCCTCCCCTTTGAAGGCAGTTATGCTTGTTTTTCTCTGTATTCATAGTCCGGCTGTGGGTAGCACCACCACAGCGAACCGTTCCTATACATTAAAGTTACGTTCTGATTTTAAATTCATTTAATCGTAACTAAAATATCATTTGCATTAACCGAAGCCCCTTTTGATATCTGAACCGTATCAATGGTCCCATCTGCCGGAGCTAAAATTTCATTTTCCATTTTCATTGCTTCTAATATGATAAGAATATCTCCTGCCTTTATAGGCTGTCCTGCTGTAACTTTAACATCAAGGACTGTTCCTGGCATTGGAGCTGTTACGGATTGTGCACCGGCGGTAATAGGCGCGGCTGCCGGCACTTCCTTTTTTACTGTTGTCGGCGGTTTAGCTGCCGGCTCTGCCGGTGCCGGTCTTACAATCGGCGTAACAGTAGGAGTAACTGCCGCTCCTACTTCTTCAACCTCCACCTCATAAGTCGTTCCATTTACCTTTATA
>DKLE01000230.1 GCA_002455605.1 Firmicutes bacterium UBA6648 | reverse complement strand
CAGAACGAAAATCCGGAATATTACTTTCTGTAGAAACCCCTGCTCCGCCGAAAAAAACGATACTATTGCTGTCATTGATAATTTTTGCCAGTTGTTCTATTTCTTTTCTCATTGAATCATCTCCCCAAATATATTACTTCTATTATGACATAAAGACCGTAAAAGTAAAATATATTATTAAAGGATCAGATTAAAAGGATGTGTTTTTATGTATAATCAATGTGAAAATCTAGTTTTCTCGGGTGGCGGCATATTGGGGATTGCCTATATGGGTACGTTAGACTATCTATATAAAATTAATTTTATGAAAAATATTAAACGGATGGCAGGCTCTTCTGCCGGTGCAATAGCGGCTTGCATTTCATCTTTTGATCTTTCCTTCGAAGAAACAAAAAAGATAGTAGATTCACTTGATTACAGCAAAGTCCCCTCTACTAGCAGCTCCCATGAGCCAAAACAATTTACAAAGACAGAAACAATGCAGTTGGATAAAGTATTTGGGAATGTAGAGTGTGTATACAGGTTGGTCAAAAAATATGGATGGTATTCTTCCTGCTATTTTTATGATTGGATTCGGCATCAAATTGCTAACCAGTTCGATCCTTTGAAAAAGGCTGCGCCCTATACATTCGAAGATTTTATGAACCCTGAGCTTCATAAAGACGGACGAAACTTTAAAGAATTGTATATCATAGGAACCGATGTTTCGTCCAATACCTCCACTGTATTTTCGGTGCAGGATACTCCCCATATGGAGGTTGCAGAAGCTGTTCGGATTTCTATGTCTGTTCCGATTTTTTTTGAAGCCATTGAGAGTGATTTTAATGGAGAAAATCCGAAAATTTATGCAGACGGAGGAGTTATGTACCGGTATCCTATAACTCTTTTTGATGGAATCCTTCCTCCGGAAGAAACATTGGGAGCTCTCATAATGAGCGATGAAGAACCTGTTGCAATTGAAAACCTGGTGGATTATATCTGCAATCTGATCTCCTGTGTCACAGCAATACAAGCACAATTTTCTTATGATACCCCTAAGAATAGGAAGCGAACCATGCAGATTAATACTGGAAGTGTATCTTCTTTAAAATTTGACGTAAAGACAGGAGATGCCACTTATAATTTTTTATATGAACAAGGCTACAAGGCTGCGGAGAATTATTTTAATGCGCTATATAGTTCGTAGATATACTTAAAAAACAGTTAAAATTTATCAATAATTTTTAGCTGTTTTTTTTAATTCGTCTACTTTACTTAAATTTAACATTTCTTTACAAAGCTTTTACTCTGTTTTGCTTTTTGATTTAACATTGTGCATATACTATGTGAATGTACACAAAATAAAGATGTAATTAATGCCAGAGTCATGGCACTTTGTAAAGGAGAAGAATAAAAATGAAAAAAGGGTTAAAGAAATTTTTAGCACTTACAGCAGTAGCTGCTCTTATGGTAACAAGCTTGACAGCATGTGGCAACAAGGAAACATCTGAAGAGCCGGAAGAGGTTTTGGCAGACAACGACATTACCGTAGTGTCAAGAGAAGATGGATCTGGTACAAGAGGTGCGTTTATAGAACTGTTTGGAATTGAAGAAAAAAATGATGCAGGTGAGAAAATAGATAATACAACAGAGGAAGCCAGCATTACAAACAGTACATCTGTTATGATGACAACCATATCAGGAGATACCTATGCGATTGGGTACATTTCACTTGGCTCACTGAATGATACAGTAAAAGCACTAAAAATTGACGGAGTAGCTCCAAGCAAAGAAGCAATAAAAGATGGTACTTATAAAATTGCAAGACCCTTTAATATTGCGACAAAGGACGGATTAAGTGAGGCAGCACAGGATTTTATTAATTACATTATGAGTGCAGAAGGTCAGGCTGTGGTTGAAGAAAATGGATATATTTCAACAGGTGAGGCTGCTGCTTTCACAGGAACTATGCCAAAAGGAAAAATTGTAGTTGCAGGTTCTTCCTCTGTAACACCGGTTATGGAAAAATTAAAAGAGGCATATCTGGCAGTTAATCCAAATGCAACTATCGAAATTCAGCAAAGTGACTCAACAACAGGAATGACATCTGCGGTAGAAGGTATCTGTGATATCGGGATGGCTTCAAGAGAATTGAAAGACAGTGAAATCGAAAAAGGCTTAAAAGCAACTGTAATCGCAATGGATGGTATCGCGGTAATTGTAAACAATGATTTCATTGTGGATGAATTGACATCCGAACAAGTAAAAGCCATTTTTACAGGCGAAGTAACAAACTGGTCAGAGGTAATTGAATAATATGGATAAATTTAAAGAAATCTTTATGAAATGCATATTCTTTGCAGCTGCTTGCACATCTGTGCTGGCAGTTGCATTGATATGCATATTTCTGTTTGCAAATGGTGTACCAGCCATAAAAGAAATAGGAATATTTGATTTTCTTTTGGGGCAAAAATGGAGACCTTCCAATGATATCTATGGCATTCTTCCAATGATATTAGGAAGTATATATGTAACTGCAGGAGCTATTATTATAGGGGTACCCATTGGGCTGCTTACGGCTGTTTTTATGGCTAAGTTTTGCCCGAAAACAATATACAAGCCTTTAAAGGCAGCAACGGAGCTGCTTGCGGGGATCCCTTCCATTGTATATGGTTTTTTTGGGTTAGTTGTATTGGTGCCTTTTATAAGAGAAAACTTTGATGGAAATGGAAGCAGTATTTTTACTGCATCTATTCTTTTAGGAATTATGATTCTGCCTACAATTATAGGAGTAAGTGAATCGGCCATACGAACAGTACCGGAACATTATTATGAGGGGGCGTTAGCTTTAGGAGCAACTCATGAAAGGAGCATTTTCAATGTAGTGCTTCCTGCAGCAAAATCAGGAGTTGTTGCCGGAGTGGTTCTGGGTATAGGACGTGCTATCGGTGAAACCATGGCTGTAATGATGGTAGCGGGAAATCAAGCGAGAATGCCCGCAGGAATATTTAAAGGGGTAAGAACCATGACCACTAACATTGTTATAGAGATGGGATATGCGGCGGAGCTACATAGAGAGGCCCTTATTGCTACGGCTGTAGTCTTGTTTATTTTCATATTGATTATAAACTTGTCCGTGTCAGTTTTAAACAGGAGGAATCTAAATGGAGGCAATTAAACAGGACATCAAGGTGATCAATAAGGTAAGTGCCAAAGAAAAAATGAAAGCATATTTTAGAAATCCTGTTTCACTGATTTTATTTTTATTGGTTGTTGCAGCCGCTGTTGTAACTTTTGTAGTACTGGCTTTTTTAATCGGATATATTCTAATAAAGGGTGTTCCGCATTTGACTCCCAGCCTGTTCGCATTTCAATATAATACAGAAAACGTATCCTTGGTGCCTGCTCTTATTAATACAATTACAATGACATTTTTCTCCTTATTGATAGCAGCACCTCTCGGTATATTTTCTGCAATTTACTTAGTGGAATATGCGAAAAGAGGGAATAAATTTATTGGGGTAATAAGAATCACGGCAGAAACCTTATCGGGAATACCTTCAATCGTATATGGGTTGTTCGGAATGCTGTTCTTTGTAACAGCGCTTCATTGGAGCTATTCCATCATGGCAGGAGCATTTACCCTGGCAATTATGATTTTACCGTTAATAATGCGTACAACAGAAGAAGCCCTTAAAGCTGTACCAGATTCCTTTCGGGAAGGAAGCTTTGGACTGGGAGCGGGCAAACTCCGAACTGTTTTTGTAATCGTTCTGCCCACGGCAGTACCGGGGATCTTGGCAGGAGTAATACTTGGAATTGGACGTATTGTGGGAGAGACCGCAGCGTTAATTTATACGGCAGGTACTGCACCTAATGTTCCGGAAAATTTAATGGGCTCAGGAAGAACCTTAGCCGTTCATATGTATGCCTTATCAAGTGAGGGGCTGTACATGAATCAAGCATATGCTACAGCTGTAGTATTGCTAATAATAGTAGTAGTGATCAATACTCTTTCCGGATATATTGCAAAAAAAATTGCTGCACGTTAAGAGGTAGAGAAAAGGATAGAATATGGATAAGATTAAGGTTAATAATTTAGACTTATATTATGGAGATTTTAAAGCGTTAAAAAATATTAATCTGGCGTTACCTGAAAAGGAGATAACTGCATTTATAGGACCAAGTGGGTGCGGCAAGTCAACCTTGCTAAAATCCCTGAACCGCATGAATGACTTGATAGAAGGCTGCCGTATAACCGGAGAAGTACTTTTGGATAATCAAAGCATATATGGAAACATGGATATAAATTTACTTAGAAAAAGAGTGGGAATGGTATTTCAAAAACCAAATCCATTTCCAATGAGCATATATGATAACATAGCATTTGGTCCCAGAACCCATGGCATAAAAGCGAAAAGTAAGCTGGATGATGTAGTAGAAAAATCATTGAGAGATGCAGCCATATGGGATGAAGTAAAGGATCGGCTTAAAAAAAGTGCCCTGGGAATGTCCGGAGGACAGCAGCAGAGACTTTGTATAGCAAGAGCTTTAGCTGTAGAGCCGGAAGTCCTTTTGATGGATGAGCCTACTTCTGCTTTGGACCCCATATCCACATCAAAAATTGAAGATTTAGCCATGGAGCTTAAAAAGAAATATACAATTATTATGGTTACCCATAACATGCAGCAGGCTGCGCGT
>DKLE01000260.1 GCA_002455605.1 Firmicutes bacterium UBA6648 | reverse complement strand
GACCAACCGTTGCCGCAGTCCATGACTTTTCCCACCAGGCCGTCTCCATTTACTACTATGCAGTCTTTTTTTATGCCGCTTTCAGTCCCTCTGTCTATGGTAAAAATATTAAACCAATTGGAGCCGTCTAAAGAGGTAATGCTGGCCGAAACCAGGTTACGATTCGCATTAACCCCCTCATAATTAAGGGCATTTGAAAGTTCCTGCAGCTGCTGAAGCTCGTTCTTCTTTAAAGAAAGTTCTATCACTTTTTTTTGCATTGCACTTACTTCAGCTTTTAATTCCTCATTTTCAGCAACTACCTGTTTAAACTTAAAAATACCTCTTAAATTGCTTTTAACAGAATCCCCTGCACCAGCTAAAGGTTTCTGTACATTCGTTGCCCCCCCTTGTAATATATTTCCAAGGAAATTATGCACACCTCCTGTTTTGAAAGAAACAATCATCGTAATGCATAATACCAGCACAACCGTTATTAAAAGACTAAATAATTTATGTTCTCTAATAAACCTCATTTTAAGTATTTTCCTATCTTCTTGAAACGCAAGCATATCGCTTTAATTTTTCTAAATTTTCAAGACTCTTTCCTGTGCCTAAAGCCACTGCTTCAAAAGCGTTTTCCTCAACAGTTACATTCATCCCTGTCTTAGCAGCAATTAATTTATCCAGCTGAGAAAGCATACCGCCTCCTCCTGATAATACTAATCCGTTATTTACTATATCTGCTGCAATTTCAGGAGGTGCTTTTTCAAGAGTTGATTTAATTCCGTCAATAATAATTTCCACAGATTCCTCAAGGGCAATCAGCATATCTCTGTTAGTCACTTCAACCGTTGAAGGCAAACCGGATATGATATCTCTTCCTCTGGCCAGCTCAGTAATGGTTACTTCATTTCCATGTTCATCCGTTTCAATCATCGCACATCCAACTTTTATCTTTAAATCCTCCGCAGTTTTATCCCCTATTGCCAGATTAAAGTTTTTTCTCATATAGGCAACAATAGCGTCATTCAATTTATCACCAGCATATCTCAATGAAATACTGGTTACGATGCCGCCTAATGCAATAATTGCGATATCTGTCGTACCGCCGCCTATATCACAGATCATACATCCCTCTGCTTCATCGATTGCCAAATTAGAGCCTATGGCTGCCGCCATGGGTTCTTCCAGAATATAAACCTCTTTTGCCCCCATCTGCCGTACAACTTCTTCTACTGCTCTTTTTTCAACTTCTGTAACGCCACTGGGTACTCCTATGGAAATACGCAAATTATTAGAGTTCTTATTTCCTAATGCTTTTCTTATAAAGACTCGAATCATCTCTGCAGTCATGTCGAAATCAGAAATAACCCCTTCTCTTAAAGGTCTTACAACCTCGATAGTAGCTGGCGTTTTACCGATCATACGCTTTGCTTCTGTCCCTGTTGCCATAACAGTATTTATCAGTTTATCCATGGCTATTACAGACGGCTCATTCAATACTATTCCCTTTTCCTTCATATATATTAAAGTATTAGCTGTGCCTAAATCTATACCCATATCATTTCTAAAAAACATACTAAATCCTCCACTACGTATTGTTCTACTTGTCCTTCTATCGTTTGGACAATTACATCAGATTTTTATTTTTCAAGCTTAAAAAAGTACCATCACCGATTATTATATGGTCAAGAACTCTGATTCCCAATACTTCACCAGCTTTTACCAGTCTTTTTGTTATTTCAATATCTTCTTTGCTTGGCGTTGGATTGCCGCTGGGATGATTATGTATAAAAATAACAGCTGATGCACTTTTTTTAACTGCTTTGCAAAAAATTTCTCTTGGGTGAATGATAGTGCAGTTTAAATCACCAATTGCAGTGTTTTCTATCGCTATAACATCGCCCTTTGTGTTAAGCATGACAACATCAAAAAATTCCTTTTTATAGTATCTCATTTTTTCCATAAAAAGGTCTGCGATTGCTTCCGGGTTATTCACATTGATTCTCATTTGTTTAGGCTTTGTGGCAATTCTCTTTCCAAGTTCTATTGCGGCTACTATCTGACAGGCTTTTGTCCTGCCTATACCTTGTATTTCCGATAATTCTTCCGGCACACACTCTGCTAAAAAAGCGATTCCATTTTCTTTAAAGGTTAAAATTTCATTTGCCAGTGTGACCGCCGACTTTTTATTTGTACCAGTCCTTATAATAATAGCCAAAAGTTCTGCATTCGATAAAGCAGAAGTACCATAAATCACTAACTTTTCCTGAGGTCTTTCATCTGCTGGAAGTTCCCTAATTATCATGTGTTTTTTCCCCCTGCATCCTAAAAGATGCTAAATCTCGCCTCCTTATTTATCAATCCCCAATTATTCGTATCTTATATTTTAGCATTTTCATCAAGCTTATACAAGAGAAAACCATTTCAAATTTATTAATATATTTTATGATTTTAGACATACTAAAGTTGAACATTAAACTTGAGGAGGTAAAAAAATGAGTTATGTAAATGAAAGTATCAAATGTACTGTAGAACAATGTAGACACCACGCACAGAGCCAAAATTACTGTTCTCTTAATTCAATACTAGTTGGAACACATGAAAACAATCCAACTATGGATCAATGTACAGATTGTAAATCTTTTGAAGTTAAATAAGGTCATGCTTTTTTTCTAAGGTCATGCACTTTAGCCCCCTTTTCTGCATATAGTAAAAGTCTACAGAGGGGGGTTACATAAATGGGCAGTTCCTTTCCAAAACCACTTACTTGCAAGGAAGAGGAATATTACCTTAAACGTTTTGAAGAAGGCGATTTAGAAGCTAAAAATACTTTAATTGTGCGTAACCTCCGTTTAGTTGCGCATATAGTCAAAAAATATTCTACTGGAAATTCCAATCCGGATGATTTGATTTCCATTGGTACAATCGGGCTTATAAAAGCAATCAATACATATAGCAGCAAACGTGCCACCAGGCTGGCAACTTATGCGGCTAAATGCATTGAAAACGAAATTCTTATGTCCATTCGATCAGACAAAAAACGGAAGATGGAAATTTCACTTAACGAGCCTATTGTGATAATATTGATAATATTGATAATTTTATTCTTTATTCCCGGAGACTACACACGGCTTGATAGGTTTCACCCTTTCCTGTTGTTTCATAGTGTAAGCAAACAGGCATTGGGATATACTTAAAAAAGATATCCAAATCCTGTTTTTTATAAATTATAATCCTTTCTATCAGTTGACCATATAATTCTTTGCTGGTTCTCTCCTGTAATAAAATGGATTTTATTTCCTTTAAAATCAACTCTAAATTCATATTGTCTTT
>DKLE01000177.1:14855-18967 GCA_002455605.1 Firmicutes bacterium UBA6648 | reverse complement strand
GAACAAAAGAAGATATGTAACTTCTTCAAAACCAAAACGGTTCTCCTGTACGCAGTTGTTAAAGATGTCTTTAACATCGAATCCTCTATAATATAATTTTCCATCTACCGGAATTTTCTTTCCTTGTTCATCAAAGTCATATCCGATTACTTCACCAACTTTAGTAAGGCCTACAATGACACCTGTTCCGTTGGCATTACGAAGCCCTCTTTTTACGTCTTTTTCAATGTATAAAGAGTCGGGAATAACATCTGTTTTGCTTAATATTTTGGCTTTACTCATATAAAACGCTTTTTCTTCTGACAATCTATATATTAGCTTATCATTTTCTGCTGTAAAAGCTGCATAATTGTCACTCATAATAACCACCTCTTTTATACTTATTTCGAATCAGCCTATGATTGTATAATTGTATACAATCATAGGCTTAATAAAATCGATATCTGAAATATCGATAAAACTTACCTCAAAAAATTTTTACACTTATATAGTATATCATGATAAAGAAAGGACAACAAGGGTATAAATAAAAATAATCATAACTGGACAATAAAAGTTGTCTGTGATATGATAAAAATAAACAGATGTTCTTTAATGTGAAAGAGGCAGATAATGGGAGAATTTAAAGTAGTTTCAGAATTTAAACTGATGGGTGATCAGCCGGAGGCAGTAGAGCGTCTGACTGAAGGTATATTCAATGGTAAAAAACATCAAACACTGCTTGGTGTTACAGGATCCGGAAAAACCTTTACTATTGCCAATCTTATCGAGAGGGTACAGAAACCTACGCTGGTAATATCTCATAACAAGACTCTTGCAGCGCAGCTTTGCGGAGAATTTAAAGAATTTTTTCCTGATAATGCTGTAGAGTATTTTGTGAGCTACTATGATTATTATCAGCCGGAAGCTTATGTACCCTCTACGGATACTTATATTGAAAAAGATTCCGATATTAATGATGAGATTGAAAAGCTGCGCCATTCGGCTACAGCTGCTTTGGCAGAACGGCGGGACGTCATTATAGTCGCCAGTGTTTCTTGCATTTATGGATTAGGAAGTCCATTTGACTATGAAAACCAAATGCTGTCATTACGGCCGGGGATGGAAAAGAGCAGACAGGAGATATTGAGAAAGCTGGTGGATATTCAATATACCAGAAATGATATGGCTTTTGAGAGAGGCTCTTTCCGAGCAAGGGGAGATGTTGTGGACATTTATCCGGCAGGTTCGGAAAGTGCCATAAGAGTCGAGCTTTTTGGAGATGAAATTGAAGCTATTAAAGAAATAAATCCAATTACAGGAGAAATCATAGGCCTAAGAAATCATGTATCGATATTTCCGGCATCGCATTATGTTACTTCTAAGGAGAATACGGAAAAGGCCATTGTCACCATTGAACAGGAATTAATTGAACGGACCGCATGGTTTAAAGAGCGGGGAAAGCTGCTTGAAGCACAGCGTATTGAACAAAGAACGCGCTATGACTTGGAAATGCTCAGAGAGATAGGCAGCTGCAAGGGCATAGAAAATTATTCAAGACATATAAACGGACTTCCTCCGGGAAATCGGCCCTACACTCTAATCGATTATTTCCCCGAGGATTTTCTGATTATTATAGATGAATCTCATGTCATGCTGCCGCAGCTCCATGCCATGTATGCAGGAGACCGATCAAGAAAATCTTCCTTAGTGGAATATGGTTTCAGACTTCCTTCTGCATTGGACAACAGGCCGCTGCAATTTGAAGAATTTGAAAATATAGTTAATCAAGTAGTATATGTCAGTGCGACTCCGGCAAAATATGAGATAGAGGAAAGCGGAGGTGTATCGGCAGAGCAGGTAATTCGTCCTACCGGACTCCTTGATCCGAAAATCGAAGTCAGAAAGACCGATGGGCAGATCGACGATCTCATCGGTGAAATCAATAAAGTAGCGGAAAAGGGAGAGCGGGTGTTTATCACCACTCTCACTAAAAAAATGTCGGAAAGTCTGACCGATTATTTGAAAAATGTGGGGATCAAAGTCAAATACCTGCATTCGGAAATCGATACTCTGGAGCGAATGGAAATCATCAGAGATTTAAGACTTGGAGTCTTTGATGTCTTGGTTGGAATCAACTTGCTAAGAGAAGGGCTGGACATTCCGGAGGTATCCTTAGTAGTTATTTTGGATGCGGACAAACAGGGTTTTCTGAGAACAGAAACCTCTTTGATTCAGACGATAGGACGTGCAGCAAGAAATGCTGAAGGCAGGGTAATTATGTATGCGGATGGAATCAGTGATGCGATGAAAAAAGCCATCGGTGAAACGGATAGAAGACGCAGCATTCAGCAGGCTTACAATGAAAAGCACGGTATTACGCCGAGAACGGTTAAAAAATCTGTCCGAGCTGTTATTGAAGCTACCAAAGCAGCAGAAGAGACAGCAGAATATTATGCAGGAAAGAGCCCGCTTGAATTGACAAAGAAGGAGCTGGCAGACTATATTAAAAAGCTGGAGAAGGAAATGAAGCAGGCTGCTGCCGATTTACAGTTCGAAAGAGCTGCTCAATTGAGAGATCAAATATTTGAGTATAAATTAAAGCTTTAGCAAATGAACCGTTTAATAAATAAGATTCAATCACGATTTATAATATAGAGGAAATAGAGAAAAAATGGCAAACGAAATTATAATCAAAGGTGCCAATGAGCACAATTTAAAAAATGTAGACATTACAATACCAAGAGATAAGATGGTTGTTATTACAGGGCTTTCCGGTTCGGGAAAATCTTCTCTTGCTTTTGATACCATATATGCGGAGGGACAGAGAAGATATGTGGAGAGTCTTTCCGCTTATGCCAGACAGTTTCTGGGGCAGATGGAAAAGCCTGACGTGGAGTATATTGAAGGGCTGTCTCCGGCGATTTCCATCGATCAGAAGACTACAAGCAAAAACCCCCGCTCTACCGTGGGTACCGTAACTGAAATTCATGATTATTTACGTCTGATGTATGCAAGAATAGGAACACCTCATTGTCCGGTTTGCGGGATAGAAATCAGCAGTCAAACAGTGGATCAGATTGTTGATAGTTTAATGCTGTTAGGCGATGGGACAAGGATTACAATGCTTGCCCCGGTTATCAGAGAGCGCAAGGGAGAACATGAAAAGATTCTTGAACGGATCAGAAGAGAAGGCTTTACCAGAGCCAGAATAGATGGTGAGCTGGTAAATATTGCAGAGGAAGACATAAAGCTGGAAAAGACTTTTAAACATACAATAGAAATTGTTGTGGATCGAATCATCGTGAAAGAAGGAGCAGAAAGTCGATTGGCTGAAGCTGCTGAACTTTCTATTTCACATGGAAATGGGCTGGTGATGACACAGATACAGGATAAAGAAACCGGGGAAATCCATGATAAAATTTTTTCAACAAAATTGGCGTGCCCTGAGCATGGTGTAAGCATAGAGGAACTGGAGCCAAGAATGTTTTCTTTTAACAGTCCTTTTGGAGCTTGTCCCGAATGTAACGGGTTAGGGTTTACCCAGAAAATTGATCCGGATTTGATCATTGAAAATCAAGATTTGAGTATTGCAGGAGGGTGTCTGGGGAATATCTTTGCCTCCATGGAAATAACCGGATTCTATCGGCAGATGATTGAGGCCTTGGCGAAAGAACACGGAGTCGATTTAGATACCCCATACAACAAGCTTCCGGAAAAGTTTAAAAAGGAGCTTCTTTACGGGACGGGAAACAGACATCTGAAATATTATTATAAAAGTAGAAATAACAACTCCGAATCCTATCGGGATCATCCCTTTGAAGGAGTGATCAATAATCTGGAAAGAAGGTATCAGGAGACCAATTCCGAATTCATAAAAGATAAAATGCAGCAGTATATGCGTATCACTTCATGTGAGAAATGCAAGGGAAAGAGATTGAAGCCGGAAGTACTGGCGGTAACCGTAGGAGGAAAAAACATAGCGGACGTCTCTGAAATGTCTATTCGGGAGGCCGTAGCTTTTATAAATCAGCTTCAGCTTACCTCAAAGGAAGAAATGATTGCTCATCAGATTTTAAAGGAAATAAAGGCCCGATTAGGTTTTTTAATTGATGTGGGTTTAGATTACTTAA
>DKLE01000177.1:0-14733 GCA_002455605.1 Firmicutes bacterium UBA6648 | reverse complement strand
CGGAACCTTGTCCGGAGGAGAGTCTCAGCGAATACGGCTGGCAACACAAATTGGCTCAAGTCTTGTGGGTGTTCTCTACATTCTAGATGAACCGAGTATCGGACTTCATCAGAAGGATAACGAAAAATTGCTGAAAACCTTAAGAAATTTAACGGATATAGGGAATACTCTTCTGGTGGTAGAGCATGATGAGGATACCATGTATGCTGCGGATCATATTATTGATATAGGTCCCGGTGCGGGGATCCACGGCGGGGAGGTTGTTGCCGAAGGCAATGTGGAACAGATTAAAGCCTGCAAAGGATCTTTAACAGGGCAGTATCTTTCAGGAACAAAGACTATAGAAGTGCCGAAAGAGAGAAGAAAAGGAAACGGTCAATTTATAAAAATTGTCGGGGCGAGAGAAAATAATCTAAAAAATGTGGATGTAGATATACCTCTGGGAGAATTAGTATGCATAACCGGAGTGTCCGGATCGGGAAAAAGCAGCCTGGTGAATGAAATTTTGTTTAAAGGACTTGCACAGAAAATAAACCGTTCAAAGGATAGACCCGGGGAACATGATGAAATCCTGGGAATAGAAAATATTGATAAAATTATTGACATCAATCAAGCACCCATAGGAAGAACGCCTAGATCCAATCCTGCCACTTATACCGGCGTATTTACGCCTATAAGGGATCTATTTGCTCAGCTTCCGGAATCAAAAGTCAGAGGGTATGAAAAAGGGAGATTCAGTTTCAATGTAAAAGGAGGCCGATGTGAAGCCTGCAGCGGAGACGGGATTATAAAAATTGAAATGCATTTTCTTCCGGATGTATATGTTCCGTGTGAAGTATGTAAAGGCAAACGGTATAATCGGGAAACTCTTGAGGTAAAGTATAAGGGGAAAAGTATTTTTGATGTACTGGATATGAATGTATCCGAAGGTGTAGATTTTTTTAAGAACATTCCTGTTATTTCCAGACAGCTGGAGACTCTTGAGGAGGTGGGTCTTGGCTATATTAAGCTGGGACAGCCGTCCACACAGCTTTCGGGAGGCGAAGCCCAGAGGATAAAGCTGGCTGCCGAGCTTTCCAAGAGGAGCACGGGCAAAACCCTGTATATTCTCGATGAACCGACTACAGGCCTGCATTTTGCAGATGTAGACAAGCTTATTCAAGTACTGGAAAGATTAGTGGATGCCGGCAATACTGTAGTTGTCATTGAACACAATCTTGAAGTGATAAAAATGGCAGACCATATCATTGATTTAGGCCCTGACGGCGGAAATAGAGGGGGAACTATTGTGGGAATCGGGACTCCGGAGCAAATCGCGGAGGATAAAAATTCTTATACGGGTGAATTTTTGAAAAAGCTGTTATAGATGAGAATCAAGCAAATTCAGCCTTTACACCTGACGTGATAGGTGGCATAATGTTAAAGAACAGTTATTTCGACGGAATATTTTACCAATTGATAAAATGAGATAAAACGGAGGAAGAATCCATGGCTAAGGGTCTAAATTTGACCATGTTGACTGATTTTTATGAAATTACCATGGCAAATGGCTATTTTGAAACGGATATGGCAAATGATATTGCATATTTTGATATGTTTTTTCGAAAAATACCGGATGGCGGCGGTTTTGCCATTATGGCTGGACTTGAGCAGGTGATTGAATATCTCAATGATTTATCCTTCTCAGATAAAGACATTGAGTATTTAAGAGGAAAGCAGATTTTCAGTGAAAATTTTTTGGATTACTTGAAGAACTTTAAATTTACTTGTGATGTTTGGGCTATACCAGAAGGAACACCTATCTTTCCGGGAGAACCATTGATAACAGTCAGAGGACCCCTTATGCAGGCACAGTTTGTGGAAACAATGATTTTGCTTCTGATAAATCATCAAAGTTTAATTGCAACCAAATCCAACAGAATTGTCAGGGCTGCCAAAGATAGGGGCGTGATGGAATTCGGAACCAGACGGGCCCATGGTGCTTCCGCAGCTGTTTTAGGCTCAAGAGCAGCATATATCGGCGGTTGTATCGGTACAGCCTGTGCCATTTCTGAAAGAGATTACGGTATTGTGGCACTTGGAACCATGGCTCATAGCTGGGTGCAGATGTTTGATGATGAGTATCAGGCTTTCAAGAAATATGCCGAAATTTATCCCAACAATTGCGTATTGCTTGTTGATACCTATAATGTCTTGAAATCAGGTGTACCAAATGCCATTAAGGTATTTAAGGAAATGAAACCTGAAAAAATGGGTATCAGAATAGACAGCGGAGATGTGACGTATTTAACGAAGAAAGCAAGAGCTATGCTGGATGAAGCGGGATTACAGGAATGCAGTATTGTCGTTTCTAATTCCTTAGATGAATATATTATAAGAGATGTGATTCTGGAGGGTGCATGTATTGATTCCTTTGGAGTGGGAGAGCGGTTGATTACCTCTAAATCCGAACCTGTATTTGGAGGTGTTTATAAGCTGTCAGCTCTAGAGAAAAACGGAGAATTGATTCCTAAAATTAAAATAAGTGAGAACGTAGAAAAGATTACTAATCCGGGATTCAAGACTGTTTATCGATTGTTTGATAAAGATACAAATAAAGTAATTGCGGATGTCATTACTTTAGTGGGAGAAGAAATTCCTGACAGTGAACCCTACGAGATTTTCGATCCTCGTGCAGTATGGAAACGGAAAAAGATTTATAACTTTTATGCTAAAAACTTAATGGTTCCTATTTTCAAAGAGGGTAAGGGTGTTTATAACAGTCCGTCTATCGATGAAATTAAAGAATACTGTAAACAACAGATCGGAACCCTGTGGGATGAACTCCTTCGGTTTGAAAATCCTCAGATCTATTATGTAGATTTATCACAAAAATTGTGGGAGACAAAGCACAAGTTAATTGAAGAACATCAAAATTTATAAGATAATTAAAAATATAGACTCTCAGTCTGAGACCAGGCATACTTGTATGCCTGGTCTTTTTCTTTACCATTTCTTCACATTTTCTTTCCATGAATTTCACATAACGATTCTATCTGCGACACATTAATCCAGCATAATAAGAATATAAGCTGACGAAAAGTGCTGCTGGTAAGCAGTGATTGGAAAGGAGCAAATTATGGCTATAGAAGTTTTTAACCGATTTGAGAAGAAATATTTTGTTACAGCAGAGCAACTTACAAGAGTATTGGATGAGATAGAAAAGCATATGAGCATTGATAAAAATAATATAAACAGACAGACCTATGCTATCTGTAACCTGTATTTTGATACACAGGACGATTATCTTATAAGGACCTCTTTATCGAAACCGATTTACAAAGAAAAGATAAGGCTCAGGACTTATGGTACACCAAGCAAGGAAGGGAAGGCTTTTTTGGAGCTCAAGAAAAAAGTCAACGGGCTGGTTAATAAAAGGAGGACGCAAATAGAGCTTCAGGAGGCTTACCGATTTGTAGAAAACGGTGGGAAAGTAGCAATAACAGAGGAGATGAACCTTCAGGTACTAAAAGAATTGGCCTATATGGTGCAGCGCTATCAATTATATCCAAAGACAATAATTTCCTACGATCGAATTGCGTATTTTGAAAAGGAAAATCCGGATTTGAGAATTTCCTTTGACACGAATATACGAACCAGAAGAGAGCATTTGAAACTGGAAGAAGGAAATTTCGGAAGGGCTTTAATGGAAAATAATCTATGGCTGATGGAAATCAAAACAGCAAAAGCAATGCCTATGTGGCTGACGGATTTACTGGCTAGAGAAGAAATACGGCGGATTAGTTTCTCCAAATATGGAACGGAATTTAAAATGTATATAAACAATGAAAAAAACAAGGAGGCCATTTATGCTTAATTCAATAACACAGAGCTTAACCACGACGGTCACAGGAACGGAAATCACTAATATAGATGTAGTGCTGGCAATGCTGGTGGCTCTGGGGTTGGGAATAATAATCGGGGTGACATATCTGGTGGCAAATAAATATGCCCTGAATCGGAAGGGCTTTGCAATTACTTTAATCATGCTGCCCATTATATTGGCTGTAATTATATTATTTGTAGGAAGTAATGTTGCAAGAGCCTTTTCCTTGGCAGGAGTACTATCTATCATTCGTTTCAGAAGTGCTCCTGGTGAATCAAAGGATATAGGATATATCTTCTTTTCTACGGCTGTTGGTGTAGGCTGCGGAGTAGGAATGTATCTGGGAAGCACTATATTTGTTATCTTTATGTCTATTGTTATGTTTATACTGGAAAAAATCAGCTTTAACGGAGGGGGTAAAGCGAAAAAATTAAAAATAGTTATTCCTGAAGAATTAAATTATGAAAGTGTATTTGATGAAGTATTTGAAAGATATACAAGCAGACATGCTCTTCTGAAAGTGAGGACGACGGATTTAGGCTCGCTGTATGAAGCCAATTATGAAGTAACTTTAAAAAATGGTATTAAAGAAAAAGAATTTATTGATGAGCTTCGGGTAAGAAACGGAAATCTAAGCATCATGCTGTCAATGCACGGAGAATAAGAAAGGAAGTTAAAAATGAATAAAGAAAAGCTTAATGAAGGAAAGAGACGAATATTAACAGGAGCCTTGGCAGGCGCCATGGTATTATCCAGTTTTACCATATCCGTACTTACTTCTGAGGTACAGGCAGCAGAGGCCTCGGCAGATAAAAACGTGGTTCTCTATACAAAAGATACTCAGCTGTCAGCTATGGCGGATAAAGCAGCCACAGTTAATACTTATGAGGATTACAAGAAAGGAGAGTATCAAAAAGTTACATTAAATGGAGACAGTATAACCTTTGAAGGCAGAGGAGCAGTTGTCCAAGGAAGCGACCTATTGATTTCTGCGGCAGGAACATATGTATTAAATGGAACGCTGGATGACGGTGCGATTATTATAGACAGTCCGGATGAAGAAAATGTCACTTTGGTTTTAGAAAATGTGAATATTACTTGTAAGGACGGGGCTCCCATATACGTGAAAAATTGCGGAAAAAATGTAATAATTTCAGTACCGGAAGGAACTGAGAATACCATTAGCGATGGAAGCAGTTATACCTATGAATATAAAGTAGAGTCAACTGATACAGAAACAGGTGAAACATCTCTGCAGCCAAGTGCAGCCATCTTTTCAAAAGCAGATCTGAAATTTAACGGCGGAGGTAAGCTTATTGTAAATGCTCATTATAATGATGGAATTACAGGAAAAGATGATGTAGAAATAGCAGAAGCAACGTTAACTATAAACGCAGCAGATGATGGCATCGTGGGAAAGGACAGTGTAATCGTCAAGAATGGAACTATCACAATTAAGGCAGAAGGAGATGGTATTAAGTCTACTAACTCAGAGGATACAACAAAAGGCTATGTAGCTATCGCCGATGGGACTTTTAACATTATAAGTGGAAATGACGGGATTCAAGCAGAAACCGTGCTGTTAACCCTTGGCGGTGATTTTACAATTAAAACCGGAGAAGGCTCTGCTGCCGGAAAAGCTTCACAAGAAAATAGGCAGGATAACATGCCGGCAGGTGAGAACGGACAGTCAATGCATAGGCCGGAAGGTGTTTCCGGAGCAGCAGTAAGAATGGAGAATAAAAACACTTCGAGTGCAGCAATAAAGCCAGAAAAATTGGATTCTTCACGATTCACATCAACTGCTGCAGCTATTACAGAAGAAACAGAAAGTACAAGTGCAAAAGCTTTGAAAGCCGGAACAAAGATTGTTATTCAGGATGGTAATTTTAACATTAACAGTGAAGATGATGCCGTTCATTCCAATGGTCACGCAGCCCTAGCTTCAGGAAACTTCCAAATCGCTGCGGGAGATGACGGTATTCATGCAGATACTACATTAGAGATTTATGGCGGTGATATAAATATTACCAAAAGCTACGAAGGGATCGAAAGTGCAGAAATTACCATAGAGGGCGGCAGCATTGAAATTGTTTCAAGTGATGACGGCATCAATGTAGCCGGAGGAAATGATAATTCAGGGTTTGGTGGATTCGGACCAATGAATAGAGACAGCTTTACAACATCAGCTGCTGTTACCTCACAGGCCATAGCTGGCTCTGATAAGGCAGAGCAAAAGCTGACCATAAATGGCGGAGAAATAAATGTTAACGCCAGCGGAGACGGTATTGACATAAATGGCTCCGGTTATATGACAGGAGGAACGGTCGCCGTAAGCGGCCCTACCAATAATGGCAACGGAGGTCTTGATTATGACGGAGAATTTGTAGTGACAGGAGGAACGCTCATAGTAGCGGGCGCCTCGGGAATGGCACAAGCCCCAGGTTCTGGAACTACTGTAAATACTATAGCCGCCGCAGTGACAGCACAGGCAGCAGGTACTTCGATTCAATTGATTGACAGCTCAGGAACTGCGGTGATGGCCTTCACGCCGGAGAAAGAATTTTCTCATATTGTTATAAGCTCTGCGGTAATACAAACAGGCAAGGCATATAAAATAATGGGGGGAGATACAGAACTGGCAAGCTTTACGGCTGATTCTACTGTAACCAATCTTTCTGATAATGGAGCCGGGAATAAGGGCATGGCACCTCGGGCTGGCGCAGACAATATGCAGAATGGACAGATGGAATTTCCCAATAATGGAGGAATCAAGCAGGAGAGAGGGATGACACAAAATAATAATACACAATAAAGTGCGTTTCCGCAGAATAGGGGCTTTGGATTGATTTCAAAGTCTTTATTTTTATTTCTGAGAAAATATAATTCATAGTGTAATATTGGATAAGATGGTATATAATGTTGTTATATTATGAAAAACAAATGGAGGTACTGAGATGGCTTTAATTACTTCGAAGGAAATATTTACAAAGGCTTTAACCAAAGATTATGCAGTTGGAGCGTTTAATGTTAATAATATGGAAATTATTCAAGGTATTGTAGATGCCGCAAAGAAAGAAAATGCACCGCTTATTCTTCAGGTTTCTGCAGGTGCCAGAAAATATGCAAGACCTGCATATCTGTTAAAGCTGGTAGAAGCAGCTATTGAGGATTCTGGTTTAGATATTGTCTTACATCTGGATCATGGGGAAGATTTTGATATTTGTAAAAAATGCGTAGATGATGGTTTTACCTCTATTATGATTGACGGCTCTAAGCACTCATTTGAAGAAAACATTGCATTGACAAAACAGGTTGTTGAATATGCCCACAGCAAGGGTGTTGTAGTGGAAGCAGAGCTTGGCAAACTGGCAGGGGTTGAGGATAATATTAAGGTAGATGCCCGTTCCGCTACATTTACGGATCCAGATGAAGCAGCAGAATTTGTTGAAAGAACTGGCGTGGATTCATTGGCCATTGCTATTGGAACCAGCCATGGTGCGTATAAGTTTAAAGGAGAGCCTTATCTGGATTTTGAACGGTTAAAAAAGATCCATGAATTGATTCCTGATACGCCTCTTGTATTGCATGGAGCATCCACTGTCTTACCTGAATTTGTGGCCAGATGCAATGAATATGGAGGAAATATTCCAGGAGCTCAGGGGGTACCTGAGGACATGATTACAGAGGCTGCTAAATATGGTATTTGCAAGGTAAATATTGATACGGATTTAAGGTTGGCTATGACTGCTGAAGTAAGAAAATTTTTAATGGATAAACCGGAAGAATTTGATCCGAGAAAATATCTTGCACCGGCTCGAGATGCTATTCAAAGAATGGTTCAGCACAAAATAAAGAATGTGTTGAATGCTTCTAATCAGAGATAATTATGAAAATGAAGAGGATTCTTATAAATAAGGATCCTCTTTGTCTTTCATTTGTTCAAAAGCATACGGATCTTCATTATTTCCGGAAGGAAGTGCATCGGTAGGCAGATTATTTAGTATGTTCAGCACAGGGCCAATATTCTGGGCCATTTTTTGAAGATTGCCGATTTTTTTAAAGCTCTCTATGACGGATTCTATTGTATCCAGATGCTGCTGCGGCTTGCCTTCGGGAAATAGGGGTTTTGCAGTATGTATGGAATCTTCAATCGTACGGGTTATGTTGCCTCTTACAAGAGGTTCGTGAGCTAAATCATTTAAATGATTTATTCGATCGAGGGATGAGACAGTAGAATTTAATTTGTCTAAAAGTCTTTCCAGTTTAAAGGTCTCAAAATGGTTTGGAAAGTTATTGTTCTCTTGATACAAGAGAGTAAAAAGAACAAAAACAACAACAGGATTCATAATATACCTCCAATAGCAAGTCTGAGTTGAAAATAAAATCTTATGTATCATAATATGAAATAATAGGCCTTATTGTGCATATAGTATAGAGAAAACCTTAACAATGGAGGGTATAATATGAGTATAGATGATAGAATGTTAATGGATCTGGCAAATCAGCTGGGATTAGGAGGGAAACAGTCAAAGAACACTTCTAATATGATTTCTCAGACAGCTGAAAATTTTTCCGGTAAGAGTGATGATCAGCTTTTACAAGAAATCCTTAAACTGAAACAGGTTTTAAAAAAGGACAGAAAAGCTTTTGATAAACAGATGGATATGATTAAATCTCTTAAGCCAATGATGACACCGGAGCAGCGTAAGAAGTTAGAAAGCTTGCTGAAATTATTAGAAGAATAATGGAAGAAAAAACATATACATGTTAAAAAAACAACCGTTGCTAAAGAGCATCGGTTGTTTTGCTTTTATATCAATATTTCTTATACACTAGGTGTTGTTGTGATTTTAGCGATGACTTCTTCCGGAGTAGAGTTGGCAGGAATAATAAAATTACCTGATTTAATAGAGGAAGCAGCATTTTTCTGTTCCAGTAAGGTATTGAATTGTTCAACGGAATCAAATAGCCCGATATTAACAAATTTTTCTGCAATGGATGCTGTTGATTCGCCGTAGTTTATGTAGATGGAAAAAGGGTACTCGGAGTCGCCGGTCTCACTGTCCAAGGCACCGTTTGTTGTTACTGCACCACCGGTAGTACTATCCCCTACAGGGACAGCCAATCCGAAGTTAGTATTTTTTTTGTCCTGCTGAGCTGCTGAGACAATAGACGGATAATCCATAATATTGCCGATGCTGCACCAGATCACCAGGCCTGCTATCCCTACAATACAGAATGCTGTTAATATATCACTGATATCATATAATATATCTTTTAATTTTCCCATATATAAATCCCCCTAAGTAAACATTTGTCTTTTCAAATGATATATAAATAATTTATCATATTTTGACGAATTTTTGTAGAGTTTTTTATTAAATTTTTGTTACGTTGTATATTTTGCATATAATATGTTATAATCATTTCATGATTAAATTAGTAATAACAGAAAATGAAGATATGCAGAGGCTGGACAGGTTTCTGAAGAAGTATTTAAGAAACGCTTCCCTGAGCTATATTTACAAGCTGATACGCAAGGATATAAAAATTAATGGCAAGAGAGGAAGTGCAGAGACAATATTGAAGCAGGGCGATGAATTAGCCTTGTATATTAGCGAAGAAAATTTTGAGTCTCTCAAGGAAAAGAAAAAAACTCAAAGAGCAAAAAAACAGTTTAATATTGCCTATGAGGATGAAAATATAATTATAGTAGAAAAGCCTTTTGGTTTGCTGACTCATGGCGATTCCAGCGAAAAGAAAAACCATCTGGCTAATCAAGTTATTTCTTATCTCATTGAGAAGGGTGATTACAGACCGGACAGAGAGCGGACTTTTGTTCCTTCGCCGGTAAACAGACTGGATCGGAATACCACAGGGCTTGTAATCTTTGGAAAAAACAGCCGATCGCTTCAAACTCTCAATCTAATGATCAGAGAAAAAGGATACATCAGTAAATACTACCTCACCGTAGTAGCCGGAGAATTAGAAGAAGAGCTCATTTTAAAAGATAAGATGGAAAAAGACAATAATAAAAATATGGTTAAAGTGATGCCCATGGAGGAAGAAGGCGGTAAAGTAATAGAGACTATCGCAAGACCGATTCTTTCTAAGAATGGGTTTACTTTGGTTGAAGTGGAACTGGTAACCGGAAGAACCCATCAAATACGTGCACATTTAGGGGGTGCAGGATATCCGGTGATAGGGGATACAAAGTATGGCGATCTATCAGCCAATAGGCAGATTGAAAAAAGATTTGGATTGACAACGCAGTTTCTTCATGCATATAAATTATCCTTTCATGAGGCAGAAGCGCCGCTTCAATATATGATCGGAAAAGAGATAGAAGGCAAGCTGCCGCAAAATCTGGAGAAGATAAGACATGAATTGTTTGATTAGGGGGATTAGAAATGAAAGGATTAATTAAAGAAATATTAATAGCAATTGTAATTGCATTTATTATAATGCAGTTTATAAAGCCGACGATTGTAAAAGAGTCATCTATGGAGCCGACTTTATATGAGAATAATTACATATTGTTAAACAAGCAGGCATACAATTTCGGAGAACCCAAGAGAGGAGATATCATCGTTTTCCATACGGGGTTAAAGCTTGAAAATGGCAAAGAAAAAATGCTGATTAAAAGAGTCATCGGATTACCGGGAGAAACCATCAGCATTGACAGCGGAATTGTTTATATCAACGGTGAACCTTTGGAAGAAAATTATACAAAAGACGGGTATACTGACGGGCATGTTGAAGATTTGATTATTCCGGAGGGAGAACTGTTTGTTATGGGAGATAATCGATTGGTGAGCATCGACAGCAGACTGGATGAGGTTGGCTGTGTTAAAATTGATGATGTATTGGGGAAAGCTTTTGTAAGGTTATATCCGTTTAACGGTATAAAGGTGTTTAAATAAACAAATCTAAATTATAAGGCATAGTAAGCCCTTCGAAAGGAGAGCATGGAAATGAAAGAGAAAAAAATAATTGCCAACAACAAGAAGGCCAGGCATGATTTTTTTATAGAAGATGTATACGAAGCGGGAATGGTGCTGACGGGTACAGAAATCAAATCCATCCGTAAAGGCAAGATAAATATTAAAGAGAGCTACGCAAAAATTGAAAACGGTGAATTGATTATTTACGGCATGCATATAAGCCCCTATGAACAGGGAAATCGTTTTAATGTGGATCCGCTCAGACCTAGAAAATTGTTGCTTCATAAACAGGAGATCCGAAAATTAATCGGATTGACTACCCTGAAAGGATTAACCTTAGTGCCGCTTAATGTCTATATTAATCAGCAGGGACGGGCAAAGATGGAACTGGCTGTGGCTCGAGGAAAGAAAATATATGATAAACGTCAGGACATCGCTAAAAAGGATGCGGACAGAAAAATGCAGCAGGCAGTCCGAAGGGATTCAAAAAATTACTAAGAGACTCAAAACACTTTATATTTCAAGTGTTTTGAGTTTTGAATAAAAAAATTTCAAAAATAAGTGTTTTCTTTATAAGGTTATCGTGTATAATAAAAGCAAGAAATAATTCAGCACACAATGAGCGGTTAGTCAGTTTACATAATCTATGCAGAAAGGAATAAAAAATTATGAAGTGTTTACTCAACTATGCAGATCGATATATGGAAAAAGCTGATTGGAAAGATATGGAATTGATTAAAATATGCTTGTGTTCAATGGGGATTCTTATCGGAACTTCTGTTTCTAATAAAGCAAAAGGCTCCGTAAAGAAAAGTGCTAAAATTTTATTTGTTTTAACCTATATTCCTTTGATGATTAAAGCTGCTGTTGTTTTCTTGGAAGGGAAGCCAGCCAGAAGATAATCCATAACAAGGGGATGTAAAGGTTTCGACGGGGGTGTAGAAGCCTGATAAGCGAGCCGCAGTTTGCCAAGTCTGCGTTAAAAATGGCACGTTAAATATAAACGCTAAAAATAATAACAATTACGCATTAGCTGCATAGTTCAGCGCCGCGCACAGCGGTAGCGTCGTCGGCCTGCATTCACCCGTAGGTGCATGATCCGGCGTCGACATACGGGAAAACTCTGTGTGAGCTCCTAGTAGCACAGGGGAACTATAGGATAGTCGATTTATGAGCCTGCCAACGGGCGCTTAAAGAGGCGAAGCTTTAAAACATTGGCTGCGCTCGGAGAAATTCATGTGAAAATGCTTTCGGACGCGGGTTCGACTCCCGCCATCTCCACCAAAGAAATAAAATAGACCCGTATGGGTCTTTTTTTATTTGTTTAGATTAAGATAGGAAGAAAGTCCAAGCAACCTTTCTATTTTATAAAGCTGAATATCTTCACCATTTATAGGCTAATACATATAATGATTTATATAAAAGTAAAAAATAGGAGGACAATATGAAAAACTATTATAGTATGCAGGAGGGTGAATTTCTTCCCAGTATTGATGCCACAGTGAAGAATAATTTTGCCAGCGATATTACTTATCCAGAAATCTATTATAAAGTTCAGCCTTTTATCATATTTTCATGTGATCAGCTGGAATCATGCAGACATATAATAAACCAAGATATGTTAGATCAAATTGGAGATGATATCTACACTAAAGTATGCATCATGTACCCTGATTTGGAGGAATATGCAAACCAATATCCCATGAAATTATCGGTAGAAAGTGCACAGCGAAGCCGTGGTGGGATGTTTAGGAGAAGAGGACTATTTCGAGATTTTATTGATTTGTTATTAATTAATGAATTATTTAGACGAGCTTTTTAATGACCAGTGACATGAACAAAAGCGAAATACAGGCAGGTTTGGCGATGTTGACACAAATACTATTTAATGGTAATATTTGAATAAATGAAAAGTTTGATATTAATTTAATAATCATTTTATGTTCCGTTTTAATTTGTTGAACTACTAAATTAGGATGGCTAAGAGGGAAGCAGGTGAAAAACCTGCGCGGTCCCGCCGCTGTAAGCGAGGAACTTTTTCTGGAATACCACTGAGAAGAGCTCGGGAAGGTTAGAAAAAGTGATGATCCGTGAGCCAGAAGACCTGCATGAAATGAAAAGTAGTATTCCGCGGGAAATCGGTTATACTTATGTAATATGTATATTCATGTGTGATAGATACATAATTGCTTTTATATGCAGAAAAACGGACTGTAGTATGTTCATTACTACAGTCTTTTTGTATGCAGAAAAAACGGATTGCAGTATGGCTGAGTATTTTGTTTCTCGTGGAAAAGAATAAAAGTTTTATCTTCTTATACAATAACGCAATATGCGATGATATAGATAAAAATAAAAGAAGGAGAAGAGAAAGCAATGTTTTTGGAAACGAATAAAGCAAGTAAAGTTCTAGTATTAATTCTAACCATTGCCATGATTATTACAGGGTTCTGGGCACCAGAGAACGGCACTTTGAATGCATATGCAGATGAAGGTGTCGAAAATCTTTCTGATGTCGTAAGTATACCGGCACTTGGTGACGGAACTGAGGAAAACCCTTATGTAATTCACACTGCTGAAGAATTGGTCTGGTTTGCAGAGGAAGCCAATAAAGATTTGGGCTCATGTGCCGTTCTTGAAGACAACATTCAACTGAGCGGGAATGAGGACAAGCAATGGACTCCAATTGGGAGTGCGGGAACACCTTATACAGGAACCTTTGACGGACGGGGTCATACTGTCAGCGGAATATATATTAACAAGAACGATGGTAGTAAATACCTTGGTTTTTTTGGAAATTTGGGGTCCGGAGGTATAGTAAAAAAACTTTCTGTCAAAGGTAGCATTTCCACTGAGACAGGTGGAGCTACTTACACAGGAGGTCTTGTCGGCTGTGCTAATAGTGGCAGCCAAATTGTAAACTGTGCCAGTTATGTCACTGTGAATGCGATAGATGGAACTACTGTAGGTGGGCTCGTAGGTGGTACAGAAGGTAGCAACTATGCGACTAATGCTAAGATATCAGGTTCTTTCAATGCGGGAAAGGTGTCAGGGAAAATGATGGCAGGCGGCATTGTTGGCAATGCCAAGTTTGCTGAGATCAGCTATTGCTATAACCGTGGAGATATCAGTACTGCAAAAAACAATGTTGGAGGAATTTTAGGTTATACATCTAAAAGTTACATATCTAGTTTGCAGAATAGCTATAATACCGGAAGCATTACCGGAAGCGGGAATGTAGGTGCATTGGCAGGTTATCAGGATGGTATTTCTGTGACTGCCAATGATTGCTATTGGTTAGACATCTCATCAGAAAAAGGTTTTGGAAGCATGGCTTCAGTTTCTGGCACAAATGAAGCCAAGAGTGCTGCTGACATGAAAAGCGTAGATTTTGTTGCGTTAATTAATGGAGCAAATTCACCTCAGGAGTCAAAGTTTATGGCCGTAGATGGCGAATATCCTATGCATAAGTGGCAGCATCCCGAGATGAGTGATGAAGATGCCGTATCTGAAGCAGCAGGAGCTCTGAATTTAGATACATCAACACCAGTAACAGATGATCTCACTCTGCCGCTCACAGGAATAAATGGAACAGCCATTACGTGGAGATCAAGTAATGATACTGTTCTTTCGGATGGAGGATTATTAAACCCTCCTGATACGGAGATAACCATTACTCTCACAGCTACTGTATCCAAAAACAGTGTACAGGAAACAAAAGATTTTGTGCTTATAGTAGCTGCTAAAAATGATAATTCGGATACAGAAGCTGTGGAACAGGCTGCTCAGTCATTTCCCAGTCTTCTGATCCCTGAAAATACAACAGATACAAATTTTATAGCGTTTATTAATCGTCTTTTAGAAAAGAAAGGGTTCTCAGGTATTAATGTAAAAATTACTAATCCGGGTACTCCTTCAAAA
>DKLE01000039.1 GCA_002455605.1 Firmicutes bacterium UBA6648 | reverse complement strand
TCTGTTAATTTTGAGCAAAAAAGGATTTCTCCCCCATTTTCAATTATTTTTTTTCTGATATTAACAACAACTTGACGCAGTACATCTGTTCCGATATGAGGTTTCTGTTTATATAGAATATCCTGATTAGCACCTGCCCCGGTCAATTCTTCCAAGACCTTGCCGATTCTGAAATCTTTTATCTGTGTAGTAAGCTTTCCGTCTGAAAAAGTACCTGCCCCCCCCTCACCGAATTGGACATTGGATTCTTCATTTAATATCCCATCTCGCCAAAATTGGTCTACATCTTTCACTCGTTGTTCAATACAATTGCCTCGTTCAAGTACCAAAGGACGATATCCCATCTCTGACAATATCAAAGCTGTGAACATACCGCAAGGGCCAAAACCTACTATAACTGGGCGATTTTTCAAAACTTTTAAACCAGACGGTACAAAACGGTATTTCTCATCACCTGCTTCCGCAAGCTTTAATTTTGAGCTCCATTTAGAAATATCCTCATTTACAGAGAAATCCACTGTATATACCAGCTTAATATTTTCTTTTTCCCGTGCATCAATAGATTCCTTAACAATTTTATAATCGGTTACACGAATATTAGCTCTGCCGATTTTACGCTGTATTTTCTCAGGAATACATGATTTATCTTCATTTAAATCAAGCTTTATCTGACTAATTCTGTACATTTATTCTCCCATTACTTTGTTCTGTGCCATGGCTTTCGCTATGCTCCGTCCGGCTTTTATCCCTGTCAGCCATGCATGGTGCAAATTAAATCCCCCGCATGGTCCGTCATAATCGAGTAATTCACCGGCAACATAAAGCCCCTTTGCGAGCTTTGATTCCATTGTCTCTAAATTGATTTCATCCAGCAATATGCCACCGCCGGTGCACTGAGCTTCTTTCCAGCCTTTTGCTCCGGTCACAACAAATCTGCTGCTCTTTAAAAGCATTGCAATTTCTTCTATGCCTTCATAAGTAATATTCCCAATGGTGCAATTTTTATTGTTCAATACCTCTTCCATAATTTCCTCTCCCAGCCTCATATTTACTATGGATGCCAGGTAAAGTTCGGCCGGCATTGACGCCATAAAAAACCGTCTCTCTTTTAAAAACTCAATTACTTCATTTTCTTCCATTTGAGGTAAAAAGTCTATTTCTATGCTATACTGCCGAAAGCCTCCTGATAAAGTAACATCAGAATTTTCATCCAGTTTTATATATCTGCTCAAGTTGAACATACAAATGCCGGATAAACCATCCTCCGTAAATTGTATTTCTCCGAATTCTTCCGCAATAATCTGCTCTTCTTTTAATAAAGCCACTTTTCCTTTAGCTCTTATGCCTTTTAGTGATGCTTTTATGCCTTCGCATTCAATGGGCATCAAAACCGGATGAATCTTTGATACGGTGTGCCCTAACGCTCTTACCATACCATATCCATCTCCTGTGGTTCCAAATTGCGGTCCTGATTTTCCCCCACATGATAAAAGAACTTTTGTACAGGGTATAAAAACTTTTTCATTTGCACAATCAATATGAACATCAAAGCCTTCCTCTTCATTCTTCATGATGCGAAACACGTGGCAATTAGTAAACATTGCCACATTCAGTTTTTTTGCTTTCCATTTCAACAGTTCCACTACTGAGGCTGCCTGTCCGCTTTTTGGATAAATGCGTCCCTCTTCTTCTTCCTCTAAAACAATGCCGCTGTTATATAAAAATGCTTTTACAAGTTCTAATTCCGTACATGAAGAGTTTGTAATGTTGCATCTTCCATTCCCTGTTGCAAGAATTTTTTTACCGATTTCATCTTTTTTTTCTATAATGCAAACACTAAGTGTAGGATTTTTCTCCATCACACTGATTGCTGCCGCTAAACCGGATGCACCTCCTCCGATTATGCATACATCAAAGAAAATATCATACAATGATTTAGTACTTTTTTGATTACTGTTCATCGTTCTATACCTCATATTTATATCATAACTTTTACATTTTACCACAAATAAAAATCTTTTGCTATCCATTAGTTTTCATGATATTATTATTAGGCTCTCTATCCATAAAAGAGCAGGTTAATTTTAGGAGTTTTGTATAATGATTAAATTTATAAAAACAATCTTTGAATTGTTTATGCTTATCTTAATTCTGATTACTATAGCTTTCGGCTATGCGAGATATATTGAACCTTACCAGTTAAGAACTATCGAATTATCCTTGGAAGATCCACAATTACAGGTTTCTGCACATGAGAATAAGCTGAAGATAGCAGTATTCTCTGATACACACTTCAGTGATTGGTATACAACAGATGATTTCCAAGAGGTTATCACCCGTATCAACGAACAATCACCGGACATGGTTTTTTTTGTAGGTGATTTAATAGACAACTTTAACACCTATACAGGCGATGTAAACCAAATCATTGATTGCCTTTCCAGAATCAACGCCCCTCTGGGAAAATTTGCAGTTTACGGAAATCATGATTATGGGGGTGGTGCCGAATGGGAATATGAAGGAATCATGCAATCAGGAGGATTTACCGTTCTTACCGGAGATTATTATGCCCTTGATGATTTAAAATTGGCTATTATCGGTATTGATGACATTTTGATAGGCGGCGGTTCTCCAGCCATAGCCAGCTGGGGCCGGGAAGATTACTATAATATTATCCTTTGCCATGAACCGGATATCGTTGACGAGATTCTTGACTACAATGTAAATTTGATGATTTCCGGTCATACTCACGGAGGACAGATTAATATACCGTTTTATACATCAAAATTTCTTCCTCCTTACGGCGAAAAATACTTAAAAGGCTTATTTGAATTTGAAAATCATATCAATACCAAGCTATACGTCACTTCAGGCATCGGCATGACTAAATTACCTTTTCGTTTTTTAGCGCCGCCGGATGTAACATTTATTACTTTATATAATTAATCGTATTTATATCCATATAATCGATATAAAAGAATAGTTGAAAACGGTACACAATACTTGACTTCCTTATCAAATGCTGTGTACCGTTTTTATTTACTGTTCCTCTCAAGATTCAGGCATTATAAATGTGTATGTGCCATAATTATGGCATGTTCTGCACTGCCGAACACATTGTCTTTTCCAATCAGTTCCAAAATCCCGCCTCTTTTCATCTCTGTCAGCACCTTAGGCTGAACACTGGTAAACATGACCTCGGTTCCATTCTCCTTTAGCGTATGAATCAATTCTATCATTCCTTGAATTCCTGATAAATCAATAACTGGTACCCCTCTCATAGAGAGAATTAGTACTTTCGTGTTTTCAAGCTCAGAAAGCTGTGTTATCAGCTTATCCACTACTGCAAAAAATATAGTTCCCGTCAAATATGCCACCCGGATTTTATCGGAAACTACTGGAAGGTTAATCCCGATGCTGCTTAATTTATCCGGATCAATTTCACTGATGGTTACTTCAATATCCGTTAGTCTCACCACTATTAATATGGCAGCGAAAGCCACTCCGATAATAATCGCTTGTGTTAAATCCAAAACCACTGTGGCTCCCATGGTTATAAGGAATTTTGCCATGCCGGATTTGAATTTATGTTCAAATATGTAGCGGATATTTTCCCAATCATTCATTCTCCATGCCGTCACAATCAAAACTCCCGACAATGCCGAAAGGGGAATCGCAGACATAACAGGAGCCAACACAAACATGGAAAGTAATAGAATAACGGAATGTATAATGCTGGTCAATCTGGTTTCACAACCAGCCTTGATCGCTACACTAGTTCTTGCTATAGCTGCCGTCGCAGGAACTCCTCCAAATAATGGGATAATTGCATTCCCTATTCCTTGGGCTATCAATTCAAGATCTCCGTTTAACCTTTCGTGTTTCATTTTTCCTGCGGAGGCACCGCAAAGCAGGCTTTCTATCATGGCAAGTGCGGCAATTGATAACGCCGGAATAAAAAAGTTCCAAAGCTCAACCTCTTTCAGCATTTGGAGAGTCAGTCTGTCCTGCAAAAACAAGGTTTTAGGAATATCACCCACAACTGCTACATCAAACCTTGCAAAATAATTAAATATCAACACGATTATTAGGGATGCCAGTGATGAAGGGAGCTTTTCGTTCCATTTTTTAGGCCATATCAGCATTACAACTACGACGAGAATACCAATTGCTGCCGTATATGGATCGGGATGAAACTCTTTGGTGAAATAAGAAAAGAATTTAGTGATAACTAAATTCCCCGAAGATGTGACATTGAAAAAGTTATCCAACTGCCCCAAGGCAATAATAATTGCAATACCCGATGTAAAACCGGTAATGACAGAAGACGGAATAAAATAAATAACCCGCCCCAGTTTTAAAATGCCTGCTATTACCAACATAATTCCTGCTAAAAAACAAGCTATTAAAATACCTTTTATTCCGTATTTTGCCGCCAGCGTAACCAATATTGCTGTCATGGCTCCCGTAGGTCCGGAAATTTGGAAAGAAGCACCCGAAAGTGCTCCTATTATAATTCCTCCTATGATTGCTGTAACCAGCCCTGCTGCTGCCGAAGCTCCCGATCCTACTCCGAAAGCTATAGCTAAGGGTAAAGCTACAGCTGCCACCGTAAGCCCTGACATCAAATCTTTTGTAAATCTTTTGCCATTATATCCGGTAAATTCTGCTTTTAATTCTGAAATATACATTCTTGCTAAATTCATTTTATATCGATTTCTCCTTATTCCTGTCCATATGTAGGATGTGATGATGCCTTTTTGCATGAGGCATTGTTATCCCTAATGTCAATACATTAGTACCTTGTATCAGAAAGAAAATTCCTATTAATACGCCTAATGCAAGCACCGCAAAATTACAGCTGAAAAAAGAATAGATTCCTGCAACAGTACCGATTACTCCCAGTCCCATCGTCCAGCTCCAGGCCTTATCTTCTTGTTTCTTTAAGGTCAGTGATCCAACAATCCGATTGCACCCTGAAAACAGCATCCACATACCAAAAAATACAGCAATAACCATGTCGGTCGCTAACTGATTGGATAAAACAATACAGCCCAGGATAATATTTATCATGGCATCAGCTATTGCCCACCCCATACCTTCCGGCCTCTTTTTCATCTTTATAAACGCTGCTGCTCCAATAATTCCACTTATAACCATTACGAGTCCCAGTACAAACGCTAACGCTGCAAAAGCCACCCCCTGATTGGCCACGCACCATAAACCCGTCAATATCATCGCTATACCTGAAACTATCGTCAAAATTCTCATTAATTACTACCTCCATTCCCCGCACGCTTTTATTTATATTTTCAATGTGCCGGTACCACAATTAATTCTGCTTTATTTTTAATTTTTTCTCCAAAAGAAGTAATTAAGCTGTCTGCTGCCTTTACTACTCCTGATTCTCCCAGAACAACATAGGAAATGTCATTCTTATCGACTAAATCCACCAAGGTATCCAATACATGATTCGATCGGACCACCGTTAAGTTTGCGCCATACTCTAAAGCTTTTTCATACAAGTATTCCAAAGCCTCTCCTTCTTGATTGTTGCCCAAAAATTTGAATTGGTAATGTGCTACATGTATGATAAAAAGCTCTCCTTCATCATTTCCGAGAAATTCATGTCCATACTTGATTAGCCGTTCACAAGTCTTTTGCTGAGTAACGCAAACCATAACATTTTTCATAAGAATCCCCCTCTACATTTCTCTAAATGTAACGTAACAACAAATAATTTATTTAGCTGTTTAGCTTTTCAATTATACACTAGAATTTTGAATTTTTCTAGTATAAAATACAATTAGTACACGGTAAGGAAGGAGTCAAGCCATGGAAAGAACAATCATACATTGTGATATGAACGGTTTTTTTGCATCTGTCGAATTGTTGGAAAGACCAGATCTAAAAGATGTTCCTATGGCAGTAAGCGGCAACCCGGAAAGCAGGCATGGAATTATTCTTGCAAAAAATGAGCTGGCAAAAAAATTTGGTGTGATTACCGCAGAAACCATTTGGTCTGCTAGGAAAAAATGTCCTGATCTACAATTGGTTCGGCCTCACCATGATAAGTATAAGAAATACTCTCAGCTCATTAACGCTATTTACTATCGATTTACAGATATGGTTGAACCTTTTAGCATTGATGAATCCTGGCTGGATGTCACAGGAAGCCTGAAACTTTTCGGAAGTGGTGTTCAAATTGCCGATCAAATTCGTGAAACAGTGAAAAAAGAATTGGGCCTTACTCTTTCAGCCGGTATTTCCTATAATAAAATCTTTGCCAAAATGGGCAGTGAATATAAAAAGCCTGATGCTACCACCGTTATTTCCAGAGAGAATTTTAAAAAAATACTATGGCCTTTAGACATCTCGGAAATGTTCTTTGTTGGTTCTGCTACAGCCGAAAAACTAAAACGTGCGGCAATCTTTACCATTGGTGATTTAGCTTCTTCTGAAAAAGCGGTATTACAGGGGCTTCTCGGGAAACAGGGTTCTATGTTGTATGACTACGCCAACGGACTTGATGAAAGTCCTGTTGCCCGCTCCTATGAAAAACAAAAAATAAAATCCGTAGGGAATGGTATAACCTTCAGAAGAAATTTAACTACCGCCGACGATATACAAACTGCTCTGAAAGCACTCTCCGATACGGTTTCCAGCCGTCTGAGAACGTACCAACTGAAATCCTTCGGCGTAAAAATTGATATTAAAGATCCTTATTTTAAAACAATTTCAAGGCAGAAGCAATTGGAATCCGCCACCAATATCACAGATGAAATTTATAATGCGGCTTTTTCACTGCTTCAATCTTCCTGGACTATAGGCAAGCCCATCCGGCTGATTACCGTAACCGGAATCAATTTAGTGGACGAAAATGAATCCGAACAGCTCAGCCTTTTTACCGAGGATCAGGATCTCCGAGAAAAAAACACAAATCTGGACAAAGCTATGGATGCTATACGCAACAAATTCGGGGGACAGGCTATCACCTTTGGTGGCATCTTAAAAAATGATTTAGGTATTGATCTGCTTGATGAAAATGAAGAAAGAGAGGATTAAATCCTCTCTCTTTTATATTATTTGCTATTTTTATTATAAGACTTACTTCTCTTGTCTCTTCTGGTACCATCTTTACTTCTTCCAGAATCGCTCTTTCTGCCCTTTTTTCTGTCGGAATTGTAACCGCCTCTGTTTTTTGAACGGCTACCTTCTCCCTGAGGTTTTATCAGGTCTTTAAACCGATCCCGTTTATTGACAGTAAAGTCATTATCCAGATCCGATTCTTCATAGTTTCTGCTCTCCAGTTCGCTGAATTTCATCTTGAATAGTGCCGCCGCTATGTCTAGGGTTGTAATATCATCGGTCTCTTCAAGTATTCTTTCAATAGCTTCCGTATACTTTGAAAACCCTCCTGCCGCTAAAACCGCCATAACTTCATCCGTAGCAGTTTGAAGCTTCATGGACTCAATACTGGAAATAGTCGGAGGCTTGGTTCTTGTAATTCTTGATTTTGTATATCTTTCTATATCCCTTAGCTTATAGATATCTCTTCCGAATACAAAGGAATAAGAGATCCCTTTCTTCCCTGCTCTTCCTGTTCTTCCTATTCGATGAACATAATATTCGGCATCACTTGGAATGTCATAGTTAAATACGGCTTCCACATTGTTTACATCGATTCCCCTTGCTGCAACATCTGTTGCGATAAGAAGCTCTGCCTGTCCCTTTCGGAACTTATTCATTACTCGATCCCGTTCACGCTGCTTCATATCTCCATGCAGGGCTTCAGCAGAATAACCTCTGGCCTGAAGAGAACTGCAAAGTTCATCTACTTTCCACTTGGTATTGCAGAATACGATGCCTAATTTAACATTCTTAGCATCTACTAATCTGCAAAGCAGTTCCAGTTTAGAATTTTCTCTTACTTCAATATAGCATTGCTCTATTGTATTAATAGTAACTTCTTTCTGTAAGGTTACCACATGTTCCGGATTATTCATGTATAAATTAGCAATTTCTAAAATTCCATTGGGCATAGTTGCAGAAAAAAGCATGGTCTGCCTTTCCTTGGGCATTTCACAAAAAATTGTGTCAATGTCCTCTCTGAAACCCATATTCAGCATTTCATCAGCTTCATCTAACACTGCCATTTTCAAATTTTCAAATTTTAAAGTACGCCTTCTCATGTGATCCATGATTCTGCCCGGCGTGCCAATAATAATCTGCGGCTTTCCTTTCAAGGCTATAATTTGTCTCTCAATGGACTGTCCGCCATATATAGCCAAAGATTTTATTCCTTTTTTATATTTACAAAGACTTCTGAATTCTTCGGATACTTGAATTGCCAGTTCCCTTGTGGGGCACAGAACCAGAACCTGCACACCCTGATGCTTGGACTCTATCATTTCAACTGCCGGAATTCCGAAAGCACATGTTTTTACTGTTCCAGT
>DKLE01000240.1 GCA_002455605.1 Firmicutes bacterium UBA6648 | reverse complement strand
CCACTAAAATCTTTTTCATTTTTCATCCTCCTAAATTAACAATTAATACAATATATATTTAATCGCCTATCGATTAAATAACAAGAAACAGTTATCGGACAGATTTCTGTTTTCTGTCCAGCAGTACGGCGAACAAAATCACCGCACCCTTGGCCACATTTTGATAGTAGGAAGGAACCTGCAATAAATTTAAAGCATTATTCAATATTCCTATAATTAAAGCACCTACAGCCGTACCTCCAATGGTTCCAACACCCCCGGACATGCTTGTTCCTCCAAGCACTACAGCGGCTATAGCATCCAGTTCATAGCCTTCCCCCGCAGTGGGTGCTGCTGTTCCCAGTCTGGCGGTCACGATAATGCCCGCCAAGGATGCCAGCAATGCAGAAGCTCCGTATACAAAAAGCTTCACTTTATCGGTTTTAATACCGGAATAAATAGTTGCTTCCTCATTGGAACCAAGGGCATAAATGTATCGTCCCATGCGTAAATGCCTCAGAATATAATAAGCAATGATGAAAACAATGATCATGATATAAACAGGAATAGGAAGCCCCAGCAAATAACCGGATCCTATTTTTCTGAACAGCAGACTGTCTGCCCCTCCGCTCATTCCTATGGGTTTGCCCTTGGTATAAACTAAAGTCAATCCTCTGAGCAGGGTCATGGTCCCCAAGGTGGCAATAAAAGGCTGTAGCCTTCCCTTGCTAATCAGCAGGCCATTAACAACACCGATGGCAAGCCCTAACAATAAAGTAATCAAAATGGCTAAAAACATATCCATTCCGGAGGCGATCAGGCTGGCTGCAACAGCACCGCAAATAGCCAGTACAGAGCCAACGGACAAATCGATTCCGCCAATCAAGATAGCAAAGGTCATACCGGTTGCAATAACAGCATTGATTGAGGTTTGTCTCAATACTGTTAGAAGGTTCTTCCAAGAAAAGAAGCTGTCGCTCAAACATGCCATAGCAGTACACAATATCAGCAAAACAATTAATGGTTTATTTTTTTGGATTATATCCTTAACACTATTACCAGATGTTAATTTCAATTTTACTACACACCCTTCCCTACAGCTAAACTCATGATATTTTCCTGATTAGCATCTTCCACATCTAAAACACCGCTTACACATCCTTCATGCATGACTAGCACTCTGTCACTCAGCCCCAATATCTCGGGAATTTCAGAAGAAATCATGATAATACTCATTCCTGCTTTTTTAAATTTATTGATTAAATTATAGATTTCTTTTTTCGCTCCTACGTCAACACCTCTTGTAGGCTCATCGAGAATGAGAATACTTGGCTCTGAAAATAAGTTCTTTGCAATAGAAACCTTTTGCTGATTTCCGCCGCTCAGATATTTCACCAGTTGCTTTGAACTGCTGGCTTTTATAGATAGGCTGTTCATGTATTCTTCCGTCACTTCCTCTTCTCTGCCTCTGTAGACATGTCCCAATATTCCGCTGAGACGCTTTAAGGAAGCTAATGTTATGTTTTCTTTAATGCTCATGCCCAAGACAATACCATTTGCTTTTCTGTCTTCTGAAACATAAGTAATTCCAGCCTTTATGGCATCCCTGGGATTTTTTATATGAATCTTGCTGCCATTGATAAAAATTTCGCCCTTATCCATCTTATAAATGCCGTAAATGGTTCGGGCCAGCTCCGTTCTGCCGGATCCCATAAGCCCCGCAATACCCAGTGTTTCACCTTTTTTTAAAATAAAAGAAGCATTCTTAACAAATGGATTGTCCAGGCCTTTTACCTCTAAAATTGTATTTCCGATTTCCCCGTCGGCTTTTGGATATTGCTCTTCCAGTCTCCTTCCAACCATCATTTCAATGAGCTTTTCCTCATTCACTTCATTTACGGGAACTTCTCCAATCAACCCGCCGTCGCGAAGGACTGTTATGTCATCACAAATCTTAAAGATTTCTTCCAGTCTATGAGAAATATAAACAATGCTGTGATTCTGCTCTTTCAATTTTCGTATTACACTGAAAAGCTTTTCTGTCTCTGAAATAGTCAAGGCACCTGTGGGCTCATCCATGATAAGGATTTTGGCATCCAGAGATAAGGCCTTTGCTATTTCCACTAATTGCTGTTTCCCTACACTGAGCTCATTGACAATAACTTTCGGGCTTTCATGCAGCCCCAGCATGGCTATCCATTTTTCAGATTCCTGATATAGCCTCTTCCAATCTATCTTTCCAAACCGATTTATGGGTTCTCTGCCCAAAAATATGTTTTCCCCAATGGATAAATGACCTATCAAGTTTAATTCCTGGTGTATGATGGCAATGCCTTTTTCCTGGGATTCCTTTGTGTCTCTGAAATGAACCGATTCCCCATTTAAAAACACTTCTCCCGAAGTCTTTTCATAAACTCCGGTGAGAATCTTCATCAGGGTTGATTTTCCTGCTCCGTTTTCTCCCAGCAAAGCCATAATTCTTCCTTCGTATATGTTAAAATCCACATTATTCAGCACAGTGACTCCGGAAAAAGCTTTCGTTATATGACTCATGGTCACAATTTTCTTATGCATATAACTCCTCCTTAGAAAACCACCCCTGAAATTAATATAATGTTGGCAAAAGGAGTAAACTCCCCTGTACGAACGGCAAATTTACATTTTCCCGTATTTCTTTTAAATTCTTCATGGGATACATATTCGATTTCCAGATTACCCTCTGCCCCTTTGCATACGGATAAAATCTGTTCATGAAGTGTTGTACTAGCCGTCTTTATTTCTTCTGCTAAAATAATTTTTTCTATTTTCTGCTCCGATAAAACCGCACTCAATACGGACAAAAAGGATGGAATACCCTTTGATACGGCTAAATCCACGCGCTGCATCCCATGGGGAACAGGCAGACCCGCATCTCCTATGACGATGCTGTCTTTGTGTCCCAGCTTGGAAATACCATATGATATTTCAGAGTTAATCAGTAAACCTTTTTTCATTTAATTGCACCTCTTTATAATTATTTCGTCGACATGCGGACAATCAATTCCGTTGGCAGCAAAACTGTATTTTTTTTAGCCCAACCATCCTTATATTCGTGTTCTATTTTATCCATCCTGCTGTTTTCTATGTTCTCAATAAGTAATTCAGCAGCTCTATATCCCATATCGTAATTAGGCTGTTTAATAGTAGTCAGAGGCGGTTCCACTAAACTGGACAGATAAATATCGTCAAATCCCACCAGACCTACATCTGCCGGCACACATAAACCTCTTTCCTTGAGTCTTTTAATCACTCCAATAGCGATTAAATCATTTCCACAAAAAATAGCATCCATAGGGATTCCTTCCTGAATAAGCTGTTCAACGGCTTCCGTTCCCCATTGAATCTTATATTCACCAACCTTAATGTAGTTATTTTTTATCGGTATCTTTCTCTCCGTAAGCGCTTGGCTATAGCCCTCCAGTCGTCCTCTCGCCGTAGCGGTAGTGATAGAGCCGGCAATGTAAGCAATGTTTTTATATCCCCTGTCCAATAAATAGGAGGTAGCCATATAAGCTCCCTCTTTATTGTCCACCATAACTCGTCCGATTACATTTTTATTTTCATAGTCGCGATCGATCAAGACAATGGGTACCTTGCATCTGTCCAAACTGTCAAAGCCCATCTGTCGATCCGAGGAATGAGCAAAAATAATTCCATCCACCATCTTTTCCGTCAGCACATTTATGTATTTATCTTCTCTTCGGATTTTATCATCGGTATTGCAATAAATAACGCTGTATCCGAATTCACTGGCTTTGTCCTCTACTCCTCTGGCTATTTCCGGAAAGAAGGGATTGGTGATGTCGGGAATCACCAGCCCTATGGTTCGAGTCTGCTTAGTTATCAGGCTCCTGGCCATGGTGTTGGGCGTATAATTATACTTCTGTGCAATATGCAATATCTTCTCTCTTGTTTCCTGACTGATTTTTTTATCTTTATTGTTTAAAACAATGGAAACAGTGGCGATAGAAACCTGTGCCTCCGCTGCAATTTCTTTTATAGTAATACTTTTTCTCATTTAAGCGCCCTTCATTTTATATAAGTTAAACGTTTAACCTATTTTACTAACATTTTACTTTAAATACTTTATGGTGTCAATGCAATTAACTCCAATAATATCCAACAAAAAAAGAGCCTCCTCATTTGAGGCAAGCTCTGTTTAATCCGGCAATATTTATAATTGAGCCAGCTTCTTAAAGCTGTCAAACAATGTCACATACAGCTCTTTATATAATTTATAATATTTCTGATATTCTGCACTGTTGGCTTCAATAGGCTCTTGAACCGATTTCTTCAGAATGAGCTTCCTGCAGGTCTCTTCTAAATCTTTATAGATACCCGCACCGACTCCTGCCAATATGGCAGCCCCTAAGGCTCCTCCCTGTTCTGCTTTAATTGTACTTACGGGACACTGGTACATGTCAGCAAACATTTGCCGCCAGAGAGGACTTCTTGCGCCGCCTCCGCAGATCATCATATCCTTTATACTGACCCCCATCTCTCTGAATACATCCACACATTCCAGCTGAGAATAGGCCACCCCTTCCAGAACAGCTCTGATTAAATGTTTTCTTTCATGAATGGCTGACAATCCGAAAAAGGTTCCTCTGCAATCCGGATCCGGATGAGGTGAACGTTCTCCCATCAAATATGGTAAATACAGCAATCTATCGGCCCCGATAGAAACATCTGCTGCCATGGCCGTCATAAGTTCATAAGGATCCACACTCTTTGCCTTTGCTTCTGCCACTTCCTGACTGCACACGTGATTTCTCAACCACTGAAGAGAAAGCCCTGCACCCTGAGTACAGCTCATTACAGTCCATTTCCCCGGAACAGAAGCACACAGAGTATGCACTCTGCCTTTTTTATCAATAGCTACTTTGTCTGAAATTGCATATACTACTCCGGAAGTCCCTATGGTTGTAAAAGCACTGCCTTCCGAAACGATTCCTGTGCCAATGGCTGCCGCAGGATTATCTCCTGCACCTCCTACTACGATGGTTCCCAGAGCAAGACCGGTTGCAGCCGCTGCTTCTTTATGAACCTCTCCCGTTATATCCGGTGATTCATACATCTTACCCAACAGCGATCTTTCTATTCCCAAGGTGTCCAAAACTACATCGGACCAATCTCTCTTAGGCACATCCATCAGCTGCATACCGGATGCGTCTGACACCTCTGTGGCAAACTCACCGGTTAATTTATATCGTATATAGTCTTTTGGCAATAGGATATGAGCGCATTGTCTATATACGTCTGGTTCATTCTTCTTCACCCAAAGTATCTTGGCCGCCGTAAACCCTGTTAAAGCAGGATTTGCCGTAATTTCAATCAGCTTTTCCGGTGTTAAAAGCCGATTCATGTCTTCTACTTCTTTTCCGGTTCTCTGATCACACCAGATAATGGATCGGCGAAGAGGCTCTCCTTTTGAATCCAGCATAACAAGCCCGTGCATCTGTCCGGAAAGACCTATTCCTTTTATCTCTCTGGGGTCAATGGCTGATTCCCGGATCACATGCTTTATTCCCTCAGCTGCTGCATTCCACCAGTCTGCAGGCTCTTGCTCGGCCCAGCCGTTTTTTTCTTGATAAAGGGGATATTCACAAGTTTTAGAACTTATGGTATTGGCATCTTTATCAAATAAAACAGTTTTTGTCCCCGAAGTGCCTATATCTATTCCCAATAAATATTCCATACTTCTACTCCGTAATCTTAATCACTGCTTTTACAACGTTATCCTTGTCATTGATAGCACATTCAAAGGCCTCCTGAATATGATCAAAATCAAATTCATGAGTTATAATTCCTGATACATCAATAATTCCGTCTGCTATAGCCGCTATAGCTTTTGGATAAACGTTGCGGTATCTGAACACGGATTCAATCTTTGCTTCCTTTGCCATGATCTTACCAAAATTAAAATTAATTTCAGGCTCTGCTGCCAAACCAACCAGCACGATTGTTCCGCCGTTTTTTACTAAATAAGGGGTCTGAGCAATAGTAACAGGAGATCCTGCCGTTTCAATCACTTTCTCTACACCCATACCATTTGTCAGTTTTTCCATTTCAGCAATTACATCTACATCTTTGCCGTTTAATACTCTTGTTGCTCCTAATTTTTTTGCATATTCAAGACGTTTAGGAATCACGTCTACTACTGTAATGTCTGTTGCTCCATATGCTTTGCAGGCCAGCAGTGTGACTAATCCGATGCAGCCTGCTCCAAGTATAATAACCTGATCTCCCAGAGTGATCTGTCCCTGAGCCGCCGCGTGCATACCAACGGAGAGAGGTTCTACCAGAGCACCTTCCTTAGTAGAAATATTGTCCGGTAGTTTAAAGCACATATTTTCAGGGAATGCGATATAATTTTCATAACATCCCTGAACCGGAGGCGTAGCTAAGAACTGTACATCCGGGCATAAATTGTATCTGCCGGATTTACAGAATTCACACTGTCCGCAGGTAATGCCGGGCTCCAGTGCTACTTTATCACCAACTGCCAGCTTGGTTACTCCGCTGCCGACCTTTTCAATAGTCCCTGCACATTCATGCCCCAGCATAAATTCACCGTCTACTACAAAATCTCCGCATCTGCCATCATGAAAATAATGAACATCTGAACCGCAGATTCCCACATATTCTAACTTCACCAATACCTCATACTCCTTTGGCTCCGGTACGGGAATCTCGCGAATTTCCATTTTATTTAATTCTGTCATATAAGCTGCTCTGTTTTTCATAAGCTCCAAAATCCTTCCTTTGCATAATAATTTAATAAAGGTGCCTTTATTAGTCTTAAGGCACCTTTCATATGAGTTATTAATTATTCAGTGATTAGACCTCTTTCTTTGTAAATCTTTACATATTCGCTTGCATTTTCCTTTGTAATAAGCGGTGCATCGATATCTGTATCAATCTGAGTTTCTTCACCAGTCAATAATTTATGAACTGTTTCTAGGTTCAGCTTTGCCAGATCGATAGCTGACTGCAAAGATGTTGAAGTCATCTTACCTTCTTCGATAAGCAGACAAGCTTCTGCTGTACCGTCTACACCATAAGATAGAATATTTGCGTATTTCGAATTATCTTTTACAACTTCTAATGCTCCTGCTGCCATGTTATCATTCATGGAAATGATAGCATCAATTTTACCCTGAGAAGTAACCCAGTCTTCCATCAACTTCATTGCTTCATCTTTATTCCAGTTTGCGAAATCTTCACCAACAATTTTTACATCAGGTCTTGCTGCAAAGAATACTTCTTTCCAGGCTTTTAATCTTTCATCTGCATGGAAATTTCCGGAAGGTCCCTTAAGAACAACAACTTTTCCGTTCTGCGGAACCTGCTTGATAGCTGCTTCTGCATTAACCTTAGCCTGTACATACGGATCTGCATCAACAGAAGAAGCACCCTTAATATTATCAATACGAGCGTTAGTAGTTATAGCAATAATTCCTGCATCAACAATCTGTTCTACATAAGGTCTCTGCGCTTCGCCGTTATTTGGCTGTACGATAATTGCATCAAATCCGTTGGCAATAGCGTTTTCAATTGCAGCGTTCTCTTTTTCATCATCTGCCTGCCCGTCAAATACTTCTAGCTGGATGTCATCATATTCTTTTGCAGCAGCTTTCATTTCATTTGCAAGCCAAGCCGCAAAAGAGTCGGACTGAGCTCTTGCTATATAAGCTACTTTATAGGTTTTGCCTTCTTTATCGTCTGTTTTAGAATCTGAATTTCCGCAGCCGGCAAAAGCAGC
>DKLE01000289.1 GCA_002455605.1 Firmicutes bacterium UBA6648 | reverse complement strand
GCTTTGGGTATAGCGAAGCCTTCCCCTCGTTCCCGGGCAGTCTGCGTATTCAAAAGAAAGAGCCGCTGTCCTTGCTCCCATGGTTCCGTCTACATAAAAGCTCCCTCCAACACGTTTCAGGTTCTTTCGTTTAAGCTTTTCCAGATCCATGGATTGATAGAAAAGCGCCATATCTACCGGAAATTCATTGCCATACTCCAAAATAAAGTCTGCATCTTTATCACTGTACATATACCCGCCTTCCATGGCATTGGCTGTAGTAATCCCTACTGCCAGAAGCCCCGGTATGATGTCCAGAACGGCTTCTTTTCGAATTTTATCTGTTATCCCATCTAAAATATTGGTCCGTAAAACGGCATTTGCTTTTCCGCGGAATATACCTGTAGCCACATCTTGGCTGTCTTTTTCCACGCCTTTCATATTGAATGGCACTTTATAATACAAAAGGCCATAGGTATTCAGCATGCTTACCTGATAATCCAGGCAATTGATCCAAACAGGAACATCGCTGCAGTAACGATCCAAAATCAATCGATCGGGGAACTTTTTTTCTTTAAGCTGCTCAATCTGAAGACGGATGCCCATGATGCTCTGTCCCGGTTTTTCTGAAGCAGCTTTTTGTATCTGCATTCCAATTTCTTCAAAGCTGTGCACATTTCTTAAATTAATACTTCGCGCGTTTAATGCGGTTTGCACCACATGGAAATGGCTGTCGATGAATCCCGGAAGAACAGTTTTTCCCTCGGCATTGATCACTACTGTATTTTCATCCACCAGATCACAATTCACGGGATTTTTTCCTAACGCAAGAATTTTGCCGTTATGAATAGCAATCCATTCTGCGCTTCCTCCATTATTCATTGTTAAGCATTTTGCATTTTTAATTAATATGTCTGCACACATTTCTTGTTCCTCCAGCCATTTCCAAAAGTTATTTATTCCTATTTCCTATTAAAATACTCTTTTGCCCGCAATATAGGTCTGCTGTACTTTAATATCCTTTAATTCCATTTCATTTACTGTAAAAGGATTTTGATCCAATACAACTAAATCAGCAAATTTACCTGCTTCTAGTGTCCCTAATATATCCTGCTGACCTGTGGCATAGTGAACATTTTTAGTGAAAATCTCAATGGCTTCGTATACCGATAATTTTTCCTGAGGTCCATATCCGCCTATTGGCTGACCATCTTTATCACAGCGTGCTACAGCTGCAAAGATTCCTGCAAGCGGGTCGAAGGATTCCACCGGACAGTCCGAACCCCCTGTCTGAATCAACCCTTCCTCCTTTAGAGTTTTCCATGCGTACGCTCCCTTTGCCCTTTGGCTGCCAATACGATCTTCGATCCATCGGGCATCGGTGCAGAGAAATATAGGCTGTATATCCAGTACCAGCGGAAGCTTCTTCATGCGCTCAACCAGCTCATCATTGACCATCTGCACATGAATAATTCGGAATGGCAGACGCTGTTTCATCTCTTCTTCCGTCATGCCTCTTTCTTTCATAACCCGTAAGGTTTCTTCTATAGCAGTCAGTGTCATGTCAAGGGCACGGTCACCGATTGCGTGAATGGCCGGCTGAAGACCATTTTCGTAGGCATGCAGCACTTTTTTATTAAATTCTTCCTGTTCACAAACCACAAATCCGCTGTTTTGCGGATCATCATTATAAGGTTCCTGCAGGGCTGCTGACCTGGAGCCAAGAGAGCCGTCAGAGAATAATTTATAGCCTCCAAATTGCACTAATCTATACGGATCAGTTTTCTGTTCCTCTGTTAAAACCTCCGGTTTAAACAGCTCATCCATATATACGGTTACTCGAACAGGAAGTTCCCCTGTTTCATCCAATTCACGGTATGTATTGATATCTTCATTATAACGCCATATTTTAGCCGCATAGGTATGAATGGCAGTGATACCTTTCGATGACATGTCTGCCAAGACCTGCAGAAATATCCTTTTCTTTTCTTTCTCATCAGAAAGAGGATCCGGTATTATTTCATCAAAGACCTTTGTACTCTGTTCTCTCAGAATTCCATTAGGCATTCCATCCTGATCAAATTCAACAATACCTCCCGAACCTCCGTCATACCCGGCTCCTACTCCGGCCAATTCCAGTGCCTTCGTGTTCGCTACAACTGCGTGAAGGCAGCATCGTTTAATGACAATAGGATGTACCGTGCTGATCTTATCTAAATCCCTCTTTGTGGGAAAACGGTTTTCTTTAAACTTAGTCTGATCAAAGTTTACCCCTTTAATCCAATTACCTTCCGGTGTGCTTTCAGCCTTCTCTTTCATAAGCTGGATCATTTCGTCCATACTTCTGGCAAACTCTAAATTAACCGAGGTCTGGTTCTGGCAATAAGCATACATATGCATATGAGAATCTGCCATTCCTGGGATAACCGCTTTTCCTTCCAGATTAACCACATTATCACACGGGTATTGCTCTGCTTCTTGATCGCTTCCTGCGAATACAATTTTGCCGTCTTTTACACCTAGGGCCTCAACTGTTTTCCCTTCTTCCTCCATTGTATATACAATTCCATTCTTAAGCAATAGATCTAGTTTCATTATTTTCACCCCTTTAAATTTAAGCTTCTTTTTTTATTGCTGCTTTTTTATTTTCTTTTCCTTTTGCTGAAGGCTCTTCTTTCCATACAAAGATACCGGTAATAGCATAGAACGCCGCAATTACTGGCACGGTCCAGCACAGTACAGTATATGGTGCATATTCCAGCGGACTAACACCCAATACGCCGGAGAAATAAACTGCACCCAGTGACCAAGGCAGCAGCGGATCGATACAGATACCAGAGTGTTCACAGGTTCTGGAAGCCACAGTTCTCTTAATATTTAGTTTATCATAACCGGCAATAAACATTCTTCCCGGAATTAAGATACTAACGTATGGGCTTGCAGTCAGCATAATTGTTGCAATTCCTGCAGCCATATGGGTCAGAATTAAATTTCGTGCATTGCTGGTAATAGCTTTTGCACTGAACAGCAAGGTATCCAACACTCCTGTTTTTTCTAAGATTCCTCCATAAGAAAGACCTAGATATCCGATTGACACCGTCCACATCATTGATTGTAAGCCCCCTCTATTCAGCAGCTTATCCACATCAAAATTTCCTGTTTCAATTACATATCCATAGTTCATGTAAGACATCATATCGTAAATATTATATCCCTGGAAGACAATAGCAATAAGCATTCCTACCATGGCACTGATTACTATTGTAGCCAATGCATTAAACTTTCTTAAAGCCAGTACTACAACAAGAAGCATGGGTATTAAACTAATCAGAGCATACACAGGTGTCACATTAAAATTAGTGCTTAGGGCAGTAAGCAAAGTGTCCACTTGTTCACTGTTAATTTGCCCGCTGGAATGCTTCATTCCTAAAAATACAGCTGCCACTAAAGCGAGTACATATCCTGGAAGTGTTGCAGTAGCTACACTTTTAATGTGTGCAAAAACATTTACTTCGCAGCTGGCTGCTGATAAATTAACCGTATCAGAAATCGGAGACAATTTGTCACCGAAGATAGCTCCTGAAATAATTGCGCCGGCCGTCATAGCCGGATCAACTCCCAATCCTCCGCCGATTCCCATTAACGCAACACCAAAGGTAGCAGCGGTTCCCCATGAAGTTCCCGTAGCCAGACAAGATATGGAACAGACCAGGGTAGTAGTCAGTAAAAATACAGATGGTGATATAATCTGGACACCATAGTAAATCAAAGACGGAATGGTTCCCGCTGCAATCCAGGCCGGAATCATGACGCCAATAAACATCAGAATCATCATAGAGATGGTGGCTATCTTCGTCCCGTGAATGACCCCTTCTTCAATAAGCTGCAACGGTGTTTTAGTGAAAACGCTTAACATTACTACAGCAAATACCGTAGCAAAAATTAATGTCATATGCACATCCGGAGACCCCACAGTTATTAACTGCCAAACAAAACATCCAAATAAAAATAGTACAATTGCAAGTGATACTCCCAAAGAGGGTTTTTTTAAGTTCTCTTCCATTTTTGTTTCCTCCTTTGAAACGATTTATTTATTTCTTATCTCAACTATACTGACATACCGTTTCCACACCTGTGCTTTTTATCTTCATTTTTCAAGTATTTATGTTTTTTATTATTTATTTTTTTTTTTTTCAAACAATTCTGCAACACTTTTACAACACTTATGTTATTTATTGTCAATATTTATCTTCTATTATGTCCACTGAAAAATCCTGTGACAATAAAAAAGCTTTAGAATTTTTATTATTCTAAAGCCTTCGTTTTCACTTCCTCCAACTTTGCCCCGCACATTGGACAATAATTGGTTTGCAGTCTAATTCTTCTCAGAGTAGCTTTCTCCTTCGGTCTATAAATACAAGGTATCTCAGCGATGTATTGTTCATCAAACCCAACATAAACTTTTTCTGAGCTTTTAAACTGCCCTTCTATACAGTGACAAGTGAATTTTTTCATACTACTGCCCCCTATAGTTTTCTTTTAATAGGATTATGTTATTTTTTAACATTATTTATTCATCATGCTACAATTCTTAATTCTCTTTAGTCATCCCATCATTATCATCTTTTTTTTGCTGTGTGAATATTTAAACCAGATATTAGTCATTATAATAATAATTTACAACCGATGGAGGTAATCGCATGTCAAAAGATGAATTCGATAAAATATTTAAGGAAGCATATTTTGAAGTTGTTTCAAATAATTTTTCCGGCCAGGCCTTGGCTAAAATAACAGGCACATCAAATGGAAAAACTAAAGAAGAATTGCTCTTTGACTTAATTACAAGCGTATTTGCTGCCAATGCAGAATTAACCAGCAAAGTTCTGATTGATGTACTGAACATTCAATAAGCTATGTCTTGTTTTTTGTAACTATTTAAATTTTATTGAATAATATGATTATATCCCTACCTATTGAAGGGAGGTATATATATGTTTTGTAATAGACGCAGATGTAATTGTCCAAGAAGATCCTGCCGGCGGAACAGGTGCCGTCGCTGCTTCTAACATTTCTGATAATTTCAAGGCTCATCTAAAACCAGATGAGCCTTATCTTCCTGAAAAAGTCAAATAATCAAGAATACCCTGTGAATAATAATCACCTATTGTTGAAGTAAGATTTAAAATTCGATCAAATAGATTTATGTTTTCTCTGAATTGCTGATTTAAGAATGTATTTGACTGTTCAATCGTTCTGTCATTAAATTGGTATAATAAATCCCTCCATCTATTTTCTTGCCAATATGGATTAACCCTCGCCAAAAAAGCGGCTATCCGATCTGAATTTTCATATATCTGTCTTGTATATTCGTTTATTGCATCCACATCACCGCTTATTTGTGCATCCACCAACGCATCTAAAAGGTTAAGAAAATTGGTGGAGAGGTCAATATATTCATTTGCAAATTCCTCTCCGAAGACTAAACTGAAAATGTTAGTTGATCTTAACATCAATTCATCTAATTTTTCCCTAATTGCTTCTTTATCTCCCAGACCTCCATGTTTGCTTGCTAAATAAGCCCTAATCCAAGTAGCTAAGTCTCTCCAAACTGTTCTTGTCTGAAAAATTAAACTTAACTGACTGGGCGGAATACAGGAATCTTGCAGTACTTTAATCCTTTTCATTTAGCTTCCCCCTTTTGCTTACATAATACAATATATTATCTGAAGCATTGCTTTGCCACATCATTTTACCATTGTTCTACTGGAATACATCAGATAATCCAAGATACCTTGAGAATAATAATCTCCTATTCTGGAAGAAAGATTTAAGAGTCGGTCAAAAATATATATCTCTTCTTTATCTTCTTTGTTTAACAGTGCAGTGGATTGGTCAATGGACATTTGATTATACAAGGATAATAATTCTATCCACTCATCTTCTGTCCAATAAGGATTGATTTGTGCTAAAAAAGTAGCTGTCATCATGGGAAGTACTTGTAATCTTTCTGTATATTCTTTCACTGTATCGGTATCTCCGCGGTTTTGAGCATCAATTAATACATCTAAATAATTAATAAAATCTGTTAAGAAATTTACGTATTCATTTCCCAATTCTTCTCCAAATACTAAACTAAAGATGTTAGTGGATCGTATGATTAATTCATCCAGCTTCTTTCTTATGGCTTCCTGATCTCCTAATCCTCCATGCTTAGCATTTATGTATGAGCGAATCCAAATAGTAAGATCTCTCCATATTATTCTTGAGTCAAATATTAAATTTGCTTGATTAATTGGAA
>DKLE01000076.1 GCA_002455605.1 Firmicutes bacterium UBA6648 | reverse complement strand
TTACTGAAGAGTAACTAGTTTTTTGTTATATATTTATCAATATATCTTTTCTTAAGTTTAAATTTAACCTAGATTTTACTTATAAAAATTTATATTTTTTCTTTTACAAATTATATTTTGATAATATTTTAACAATTAATATGACAAAAAAATATCAAAAATACATAGAAAATACATTCCCAATTTGACTATGCCATAAGGGTTTGCTATACTGTTCTTTATGATAGTTATAACATTTTAGGTATTTATTTGGCAAAAGGAGGTTCTGTCATGCAGGGAACTAATCCATATCAATATGCCTTATCTTGTTTAGGCGGCAAATGGAAAATGACTATTTTACATCACATTCACCATCATGGTGTTATTCGTTTTTCTAAGACAAAAAAAACATTGCCTGTCAGTGAAAAAGTATTAAGTCAGCAGCTGAAGGAGCTCATCGAAGACGGTCTTATTGAACGAATACAATATAATACGATTCCGCTTAAGGTAGAATATATTTTAACTCCGGCGGGAGAAAGAATCATACCGGCTCTCGATATGATTTATATGTGGAGTATAGAACGCATGCGTGAACTTGACATTGAAATCGATCCAGATGCTTTTTTAGTGCACACGCAAAAAAAATATCATAAGTGTGTATCAGAAATCATTAAAAATTATGAACAATTTTGTGATTTTGTTGACTATGTTGTGGAAAAGAACCTTTCACTGGAAGACACCACTGCGGACTTTATGAGCAACAAGGAGGAGATTGTCGAGAGGCTTTTAAGTCACTCCGCCCAATCAAAGGAAGAGAATAACAAATAATAAAATAGATAACAAAATATAAACCCCTGAACATGACGGTGTTCAGGGGTCTTTCACTTAAAGATCAGCCTTTCCTTAAAATAATCTGCTCTAACTGCTCTTCTAACCTGCATCTCAGATTTCCGTTCTTATACAATTCTTCAACGCCACCAATTGGATTTCATATAAACCCATCCATGTATGCCCCGCCCCTGTCATTAAGGAATGATAAATTAAAAAAGAAGCATAGAAAGCCTGTCCTATTATTTCAATCTTCAGATTCAGCACCGCTGCATCTCTTGTAAAATAATTAAGCCCAATACAAAAAACCTCCCAGCAGCCTGTTTTCTACCTTCTTCACCCTTACGGTGCCAATCAGCACCCTGCCTGTCTTAAGCGTTCAAATCCCAATCATTTAAATTGGTATGTAGTAATTCATGAGCTCTCTTGGAATTAGGCTTTTCCAGAAATTCTTTATATGTTTTTAGTACAGCACTGTTTTCATGAGAGAAACGTATATTGGAGGTGCTGTCCAGTCCATATAAGATTTTTCCTCTTTCCTCTGCCAGCTCAAATCCGTCATGGATCGGCTGTCCGCCTCCTCCCGCACAGCCTCCCGGGCAGGCCATTATTTCTACAAAATCATATTTTACCTCTCCGCTGCGAATTGCTTCTATCAGCTTTCTTGTATTGCCTAATCCACTGGCTACTGCAACTTTTACTGCAACTCCTTCTATTTCAAACACAGCTTCCTTCCATCCGTTTAAACCTCTTACCTTCCTAAAGCTTTCAGTGTTTGGATTTTTCTTTGTTAAAAGGAAATATGCCGTTCTCAGAGCCGCTTCCATAACTCCTCCGGTGGCTCCAAATATAACACCGGCTCCGGAACCCTCACCGAAAATATCGTCAAAGGTCTCTTCCTTCAGATCATCCGGCTGGATATGATCGGCTCGTATCATTCTGTCCAGTTCCCTGGTGGTCAGTACTAAATCTACGTCCGAGCCATATCCCGCATCATTTACCGCCTCTACGCCCCGTTCATATTTCTTAGATACGCAAGGCATGATCGATACGGAAAAGATCTTCTCCGGCGGTATCCCCAGCTTATGAGCGATAAAGGTTTTCGACATAGCTCCGAACATCTGCTGCGGAGATTTAGCCGTGGACAGATTGTCAACCATATCCGGATACTGAGACTTTACATAACGCACCCAACCAGGACAGCAAGAGGTGAACATCGGCCACCTGTACTCTTCCTTTTTCTTAAATCGTTCCAAAAACTCTGTACCCTCTTCCATTATGGTTAAATCCGCCGTAAAGGTTGTATCAAAGATGTAATCAAAACCGATTCTTCTTAAAGCACTTATTAATCTTCCCAAAGTACTCTCTTCTTTATACAAGCCAATCCCTTCTCCCCACGCTGTCCGTACAGCCGGTGCAATCTGCACCATCGTGATTTTATCGGGATCTGCCAGAGCCGCCAGCATTTTATCTGTATCATCTCTTTCCCTCAGCGCCCCCACCGGACAATGGGTGATACACTGCCCGCACAGGGTACAGCCAGTTTCTTGAAGTTTTTTATTTTCAGATACGCCTACGGTTGTTCGATAGCCAGATCCCGTAAGATTCCATACCTGTAGATCCTGTATTTTATCACACACCTGTATACATCTCATGCACTTTATGCATTTTGACGCATCCCTAATTAAAGGCAGGTTGTTATTCCACCGGGCTTTTTCCGGAACAGCTTTATATTGAATACTCAATATTCCCAAATCATTGGCAATATTTTGCAGACTGCAATTACCGCCTCTGACGCACATTGCACAAGTGCAGTTGTGATCAGACAAAATAAGCTCCACATTGGTTTTTCTTGTGACTCTTACTTTAGGGCTGTTGGTATGTATCACCATACCTTCTTCTACTTTTGTATTGCACGCAGTAATAAGCCTGTCTATCCCTTCTGCTTCAATCATGCATACCCTGCATGCACCTATATCGTTTAAATCTTTTAAATAGCATAAATGAGGGATATGTATGCCGACCTCCAGGGCTGCTTCCAATATGGTTGTTCCTTCATTTACTGCGATCTTTTGTCCATCTATTGTTAATTTTACCACTGTGATTCTCTGCCTCCTTTGAATGAACCTATACCAAAGTGATCACACCTTAGGCATCTCATGGCTTCCTGCTTTGCTTCTTCTTCCGTCATTCCCTGCTCAATCTCCTCGAAATCACAGCCTCTTTCGCCCGCATAGCGCATTTTCAGTTCTACTCTTCCGCATGGTTTTTTATCCAGGCTTCTTGCTTCCGGTATTTCCACATCACATTCGATCGCATGATGATAGCCTAAATAAGTGTCAATATTGGCCGCTGCCACTTTTCCTGCCGCTATGGCATTGATTACGGTGGAAGGCCCTGTTACACAGTCTCCTCCGGCAAATACTCCCTGGATATTTTCTATACCGCTGGAGGTTTCCGCTTTTATACTTCCTTTATTCACCGGAATTCCGTATTTTTCAAAGCTCTTTGCATCAATTCCCTGACCAATAGCTGATATAATTATTTGACATGGAATCCCTTCCTCTTCAGCCTGAGCATCCATCGGTCTCGGTCTTCCCGATGAATCTGCTCCTCCTGCGATTTGCGGCTTCACCCACAAAGCTTCAACATCTCCGGCTTTGCTGGCCTGGATTCTTGCCGGAGCTTTTAACTGCAGCAGCTGACATCCTTCAGCAATTGCTCCTTCTATCTCATCGGGCAGTGCTGTCATATCATCCCTTCTTCTTCGATATACAATATTTACTTCTGCTGCTCCAAGTCTTTTGGCTGTTCTGGCTACGTCCATAGCCACATTTCCGCCTCCGATTACCACTACCGCTTTGTCTTTGAAATCTGGCATAGTATCGTCCCCTATACTTCTTAGCATTTCTACTGCGGAGATTACACCTCTTGAATATTCTCCCTCAATCCCTATTTCCTTATGGGTATGTGCACCAATGGAGATGTATACGGCATCATGCTTTTCTCTCAGCTGTGTTATATTTTTTACATCGTTTATGTCGTATCCTGTTACTACCTCTACACCTGTTGAAAGGATTGCATCAATATCAAACTGCAGTCTTTCCCTGGGCAGCCTGTAGCTGGGTATCCCGTACCTCAACATACCTCCCAGCTGATTTCTTTTTTCGTAGACTGTTACTTGATGCCCCATGACCGCCAGATAAAATGCTGCCGAAAGACCGCTGGGTCCGCCCCCTATAATTCCCACGCTTTTCCCTGTATCATCCATTTTTTCAGGTACTTCTACTTTGCCACAGTGGTCTACTGCATACCGTTTTAGCCCCCTAATATTAACTGGCGCATCGATTAAATTTCTTCTGCATCTTGCCTCACAAGGGTGCTCACAGATTAATGCACATACGGTAGGAAAGGGATTGTCTTTTCGAATAAGTTTTACTGCATCTGCATATCTTCCCTCATAAACCAATGCGCTGTAACCGGGAACATCTACCCCCGCCGGGCACAGTGCTACACATGGTACTGGTTGTTTTAATTTCTGAATACTTTCTGTGCATCTATGATTGGTAATATGTTCTACGTAGTCCTCTCTAAAGCCTTTTAGGCCTCTTAATACCATATTGGCCGCTTCTGTTCCTATGGCACAATCAGCAGAGTCTCTAATAGCTCCTGCGGTTCTTTCCATCAACTGTAAAATATCCATGGGAGGATCCTGTCCTAAATCAAGCACCTGATCCATCATGCTTAAAAGCTGACCTAATCCTACTCTGCATGGAACACATTTTCCACAGGATTGGGCATGACATAACTTTAAAAAGGAAGCTGCCATATCTACAGGACATTGCCCTGGAGGACTGGCGATAATTCTTCTTTCCAAGTCCCTGTACAAGCCTTCTACTGCCATTTGGGCCCTGTCTCTGGTTTTGATGTCTAATCTGCTCATTTTCTTCCACCTTTTCACTTAGTATATATAAAAAAACCGGTATAGTAAAAGTACTATACCGGTTCTTTCAGCGTTATTAACATTAAATTAAAAAAGTACTATTTATCTATATAATTCTGGGAAGTCTTCAATTGTATAATCAGTTTCTTATTAAATTCATTTTTTATTTCATTAATTTTATCTTCCGGGTATGTAAAAAATCCCTGGCCGGATTTCATCCCCAGTTTGCCTTCCCTTACCTTTTCTCGAAGGATTGGATTTGCTTCTTGTCGATTATCCATTACCGCCAGAAGATTGTCCCCCACTGTACACCAGATATCCAGACCTCCCATATCGGCCACCTCCAACTGGCCAGTGGTGGCATATCGAAAAGCAGGACCGAATTTTAGAGCTTTATCAATATCCTTCGGTGACGCAATGCCTTCTTCGATTAAGGAAAAAACCTCTCTTGCCACTCCCTGCTGGATTCGGTTAGCTACAAGTCCGGGTACATCTTTCAATACTTTTACAGTCTGTTTACCGGCTTGCCTGTATAGCTCTTCTACCTCACTGAAAATATCCTCTTCCATGTTGCCAAAAAAAGACAGCTCCGCTATGGGCATAAGGTGTGCGGGGTTATACCAATGGCAGACCATGGTTCTCTTTTTTCTTTCTTCAGAGATGTTTGCAATCATATCCATCAAGGCTAAACTGGAGGTATTGCTTGCCAGAATTGCCGACGGCTTGCAAAGCTTATCCAGCTGGGCAAACAGCTCTTGCTTCAATTCAATTTTTTCTGGTGTGGCTTCAATAACATAATCCGTTTCACAAACTGCTTCTGAAAGATCAGCGCATATAGTGATTCTGTCAAGGCTGCCTTGAATATCCTCTTTTTTTATCATACCATTTTCATACAAGAACGTTAGCTCATTTTCTATAGTTTTTTTAACAGAGCTGCGTAAGGGCTCATAGGTTTCATAAAGAT
>DKLE01000251.1:2284-6315 GCA_002455605.1 Firmicutes bacterium UBA6648 | reverse complement strand
CAGGAAAAAAAGCCAATGAATTAAATCATCCGGCTATTCTGGATCCGGTAGGAGCAGGTGCTTCAAAGCTGCGGACAAAGACCTCAGAGAAACTGATGGAAGAAATAAAATTTACTGTAGTTCGAGGCAATATTTCAGAAATAAAAGCTCTGTCTGCAGGAGAAGGCACTACAAAGGGAGTGGACGCAGATATTGCAGACTGTATAACAGAAGAAAAACTGGATGAATCCATCCGATTTATTCAGAAGCTGTCAGAACGTTTGAATGCGGTTATAGCAGTAACAGGGGCTATTGACATTGTAGCCGATTCAGAAAAAGCCTATGTCATTCGAAACGGACATTCTATGATGAGCCAAATAACCGGCACTGGCTGTATGCTGTCTGCTCTAATTGCAGCTTATCTGGCAGCTAATCCAGGAGAAGCCTTAGAGGCTGCGGCAGCAGCGATTTGTGCAATGGGACTATGTGGTGAATTGGCTCATGAGCGATTAGACATTCGGGACGGAAATGCTACTTATCGAAATTACATAATTGATGAAATTTTTAACCTGGATGGAGATAAGCTGGAAAGCGGGGCAAGATATGAGATTCGATAAAAAGCAGTTACTTTTATATGCTGTAACAGACCGAAGCTGGCTGAAAGACAGAACCTTATCCATGGAGGTGGAAGAAGCGCTAAAGGGAGGTGTGACCTTTGTCCAGCTAAGGGAGAAGGAATTGGGAGAAAATCGATTCTTAGAAGAATCTTTAAAAATAAAAGCTTTATGCAGGAATTATAATGTTCCCTTTATCATTAATGACAATGTAAAATTGGCCTTAGCATGTGGTGCAGATGGTGTACATGTGGGGCAGAGCGACATGAAAGCCTCTGATGTGCGGGATTTGATCGGGCAAGATATGATTTTAGGGGTATCTGTTCAAACCGTAGAACAGGCAGTAGACGCTGAGGACAACGGAGCTGATTATCTGGGGGTAGGAACTGTTTTTGTTACCGCCACAAAGGCTGATGCAGATTTTGTAAGCTATGAAACGCTGAAAAGTATTTGCCATGCTGTTTCTATTCCTGTGGTGGCAATCGGCGGGATTAATGAAGAAAATATAATGGAACTGACAGGCTCGGGAATAGCAGGAGTGGCTTTGGTTTCTGCCATTTTTGCCAGCAAGAGCATAAAAGCTAAATCGAAGCGAATGCTTCAATTATCGGAAAGAGTGGTGAAGAGTTGAAAATACAGGGAGCGATTTTTGATTTGGATGGAACCTTACTGGACTCTATGTCTATATGGGATTCCTTGGGTGAAAATTATTTAAAATCCATTGGAAAGGTTCCTAAACATGGGTTAAAAGAAAAGCTGTCTGCTATGAGCTTAACCCAAGCGGCGGAATTCTTTATTTCAGAATATGGCGTAAATATCAGTATGCAGGAAATACTGAGGGGATTTAATGAAATGATATCCGGATTTTATACCGAGCATGCCTCTATAAAAATGGGGGTTTTGGAATTTTTGAAAAAACTCAAGCAGAAAAATATTAAAGCATGTATTGCTACGGCAAATGACAGAGCATTGGTGGAAATATTTTTAGAAAAATATAAGCTGTTTGATTATTTTGAGTACATCCTTACTTGTGACGAGGTGGGATCAGGAAAAGAAAATGCAGCCATCTTTAATGAGGCATTAAAAGCTCTGGGAACTGAAAAGAAAAGAACGTATGTTTTTGAAGATGCCCTTTTCGCAGTTAAAACTGCTAAAAAAGAAGGTTTTCCCGTAGTAGCGGTTTTCGATGAGAGTGCGGTGAAGGAGCAGGAAGAAATTAAAAGCACGGCGGATATGTATATTCAATCCTTTCTGGAAATGGAGGACTATTTTGATTAAAAAGGTTTTGACAATTGCTGGATCTGATTGCAGCGGAGGTGCAGGGATTCAAGCAGATATAAAAACAATTACCGTACATAAAATGTATGCAATGAGTGTCATTACTGCATTAACTGCACAAAATACTACGGGGGTATATGGAATTTTAGATGCTGCTCCTGAGTTTATCGGGATGCAGATGGATTGTATTTTTGAAGATATACGGCCGGATGCTGTTAAAATCGGTATGGTATCCAATAGTAAAACTATTGAGACTATAGTAGAACGTTTAGTGTATTATAAAGCAGAAAACATTGTTATCGATCCGGTTATGGTCTCTACCAGCGGAAGTGAGTTGCTTTGCCGGGAAGCAAGAGAAACCTTAATCGGTAAATTGCTGCCCCTGGGAACTGTTATTACTCCTAATATTTCAGAAGCTCAGGTACTATGCGGCTTTCAGGTAGAAGGTGAAGAGGAGATGATAAAAGCAGCTGAGCAAATCTCAAAAACAATTCCCGGTGCTGTATTGATAAAGGGAGGACATTTGCTGAATCAGGCTTCCGATTTGCTCTATGAAAATAATAAGAAACATTGGTTTAAGGCGGGAAGAGTGATTACTGAGAATACTCATGGTACAGGCTGTACCTTATCTTCCGCCATTGCATGCAATCTGGCAGCGGGAGACAGTCTTTATGAAAGCATAAAAAAGGCAAAGATATATTTAACGGGAGCATTGCAAAAGGGATTGGATATAGGGAGAGGAAATGGGCCATTGGAGCATACTTATTTACTTTAAAACCTATTATGAATAAATCCTCCAATCACATAAATCCTTAACAAATCTTAAGAATTATTAAAGAATAAGTTAATAATGTGGGTTTAAGATAGAAGGCAGGGGTTGATTGGAGGATAATTTATGAACATTTTAATTTTAACAGGACAATTTGGCATGGGGCATTATTCAGCAGCGGAGGCTTTAAAGCAGGACATACTGGTACAGAATCCGGACATGCAGGTAAATGTAGTGGATATCATTGAATATATGGTTCCACGATTCAGCAAGGCTATTTACGGCGGATTCAACTTTATGGTAAGCAAATGCTCCTGGCTGTATAATTTTCTCAACCAAGTATCGGCCAGATACAGCAGAGCACCATTTGAAAGGACATTTATAAGGAAATTAGAGAACCTGCTGGGAAAATTTCAGCCGGAGCTGATTATCTCTACATTACCCCTATGTTCCCAATATATTTCCGCCTATAAAAGCATGAGAAAATGTAACATTACATTGTATACCTATGTGACGGATATTACCGCTCATGAAGAATGGATCTCACAAAATACCAGTATGTATTTTGTAGGAAGTGAAAGCACTAAAAATACACTGATATCGAAAGGTGTTGCACCGGAAAAAATAATTATATCCGGAATACCGGTTAAGCGGGCGTTTAAGGAATGTTCCGTAAATAAAAGAAATGAGTACGGTGATCCAGTGAAGGAGATATTGATTATGGGAGGCGGACTGGGGTTAATTCCGTCTACTGACAAGATGCTGAAGCAGCTGAGTCAAAATGCTTCGGTGCATGTTACTATGATTACCGGGAAAAATGAAAAATTGCTTGGCAAGATAAAAAAAGAATTTCCCAATATAGAAGCAATCGGTTATACAGATAATGTTTGCGAATACATGAAAAGAGCAGATGTGGTTGTAACAAAATCAGGAGGAATTACCACCTTTGAGGCAATCAATTGTGAAACGCCCTTGTATGTTATTAAGCCTTTTTTATCTCAGGAGGTGGGAAATGCGGAGTATATACAAAGCTTAAATATAGGCAGAGTTCTTTGGTCCAATAACATTAATATAGCGGGGGATCTGTTATCTCTCATTGAAAATCAAAAGCTGTTAAATAAAATGCAGGAAAATATGCGGGAGGTAAAAAGCCGTTTAAATCCCAGTTCACCTTTAAGCTTTTACTATAGTGAGGAGAATAATTTATGCTTATAAAAAGTCTATGTCTTATTGGAATTTGCACTGTTTTAAGCTATAGTATCATCCCCACCTGCTGGTACAAGATAAAACAGAGAAGAAACAGATCGGGGAGAAAAGACAATAAAGTATATCTCACCTTTGACGATGGCCCTCACAGACAATTTACCGAGAAGCTGTTGGATTTGCTGAAT
>DKLE01000251.1:0-2219 GCA_002455605.1 Firmicutes bacterium UBA6648 | reverse complement strand
AATATAATATAAAAGCTTCGTTTTTTGTGGTAGGAAAATTTGCAGAAAGCAATCCCGATATGATAAAAAGAATGAAAGAAGAAGGTCATTTAATAGGGCTTCATTCTTTAGAACATAAGAATGCATTGTGGCAGACAGTGGGGTACACGAACAAAGATTTTAAAGAAAGTGAGGCAGTATTTAACAGATTGGGCATGGATATACAATTTTTTCGGCCGCCTTGGGGGCACTTCAATTTAGACACGGTATATTGCGCTAAAAGAATGGGCTTTAAAATAGCAATGTGGAATGTGATGGCTGAGGATTGGAAGGGAAATACTACTTGGCAGGAAATAGCTGCAAAGCTGATAAGAAGAACTAGAGCAGGTGATATCATATGTCTTCACGACGGAAGAGGAACCAATAATGCGCCGGAAAGAACCATAAGGGCTTTAGAGGAAGTACTGCCGGTGTGGATTTCACAGGGTTATCAGTTTGCCAGAATGGATGAGAGATATGAATCAGATAATTAAGCTTAAAGATATTTTAAAAAACGGAGGATTTTTTGTTTTACTTCTTGTTTTCACTTTTTATTTCATGTTCCGCAATCAGAATCTTCATAAGATTATCCGCACGGCAGCAGATGTGAATCCGATTTATATTGTTATTGCCATAAGCTGCATGGGTATGTTTATTCTTTGTGAGGCAATAAATATCCGACGTACCTTGAACATATACAAATATCATGTTCCTTTTTACAAATGTATTAAATATGCCATAGCCGGCTTTTTTTTCAGTGCGATAACACCTATGGCAACCGGTGGACAGCCCATGCAGATTTATTATATGTATAAGGACAATATTCAGATTTCCCATTCCGCCTTGGCTCTGATGCTGGAGCTGGCAAGTTATCAGTTTGTGACGGTGTCTATGGCAGTATTGGCCTTTATTATTAAATTTGATTTTTTCAATTCTATTGATTATCATATAAAATATATTCTTATAACAGGAGTACTTTTGAATACCTGCATTCTGCTGGCTATTTTAATGGCCTTTTTTTCAAAGAAAGTACTTCCGAAAACAGTAAATATGATTTTTCTTATATTGGAAAAATTACATGTACAAAAAATAGGTCAATGGAGACAAAAGGCTGCAAAACAGATTGTGCTGTATCAGAAAGGGGCGGCAGATTTAAAAAGAAATAAATGGGCAGTTTTTAAAATTATGTTTACTACCACTGTGCAGATAATTGCTTTCCACAGTATTCCGTATTGGGTGTACAAGGCATTTGGCTTCGGTGATTATTCTTTTGTTACCGTAACTGCATTACAGGCTGTTTTATATATTACTGTATCTGCAATACCTTTACCCGGCTCAGTGGGCGCCAGTGAGAATGGGTTCCTATTAATTTTCCGAACTTTATTTCCAATGCAGATTATTAATTCAGCAATGCTCCTCAGCAGAGGAATTAGCTTTTACCTTTTCTTAATGATAAGCGGAGTTTGTCTCCTGACGGTTCACCTGATAAACGGAGGTACACATATCCGTTATCATCAGTTTACTAATTTAAAATAAAGAAACAGCTGTTACAAACATAAAATCTTATGCTTGTAACAGCTGCTTTTTATTGTAATAAATTTATTTTACGCACATTTCCAGGGCAAGCTTCATCATATCCGTAAATGAATGCTGCCGTTCTTCACTAGTTGAATGTTCTCCGGTGATGAAATGATCGCTGATGGTTACCATAGCCAAAGCGTTTACCTTGTTGTAGGCTGCGTTCATATAAAGAGCAGCAGCTTCCATTTCTACAGCAAGGACATTCATTTTTGCCCATTTTTTCCACCAATCTCCGAATTCATAAAATACATCACAGGAAACCATATTGCCGGCTTTAAGAGAAATATCTAAATCTTTATTTGCTTCGTAGGCTTTTAAGAGCAGTTCCCAGCTGGCATTGGGTGCATAATTTCCCGGAATATCAAAAGCGTGAATGTAATTGGAGTCCGTTGAAGCAGCCACCCCAAGCACTACATCTCCAATTTTGACATCTTCATGGAAAGAACCGGCTGTTCCGATTCGAATTAAGTTTTGAACGCCATATTCCGTTATTAATTCCCAAGAATAAATACCCATGGAAGGCATACCCATGCCCGTACCTTGTACAGAAACCGGAACGCCTTTATAAGTACCTGTATATCCATACATGCCGCGAATCTCATTATAGAGCTTTGGACTTT
>DKLE01000117.1 GCA_002455605.1 Firmicutes bacterium UBA6648 | reverse complement strand
AATAATGCTTGACCACAACAGCCTGATTATTTTTGATGTTTTAATTGATACAACGTTACTTAATAAAAATTATTCATTGTAGTTATACAAATTGTTTTATGAAATAGATAAATATGGAGGAGGGTCACACAAATGATGAAACAATTGAAGCAAAATTTGATGTTGAGTTCACTTTTGGTAACATTTTTTTTATATTCAATAATTATAGTGCTAGGGAATAATCTGTGGGCCAACATACTCTCTCCGATAGTGGCTTTTTTATCTTCGTTATTAATTTTTATTTCTGCAAAGCAATTTAAAAAATACAAGTTATATGCCATTTTAACATTTTTCAGTACTTTGTTTTGGGGAATAGCAGATTTTCTATGGCTTATTTATGATAATGTTCTTTTTATAAGCCCTGAAAATATCCCTTTTATCAATGCCTTATATGTTTTGCCAAATATATGCTTTGCCATACTGCTAACACATTATATTTTTAAGAGCTTCAGAAAATGGAGCTTATATCAAATCATCATTGATATATTTACGATTGCAGTAACAGGTATGCTTTTGCTTTGGACCTTAATATTATCAAGAACAACACTTCCATTTCGTCTTGATTTTGATTATATCCTTATTTTGATATATATCTTTTTAGATTTTTGTATTTTAACTGAAATTGGTTTAGTTTATCTTTCGAAAGGTTTCAAAAACATACCTAAAAGTATGTTTCTTGCACTTTTGGGAATTGTAATATATGCTTGGGCGGATTATTACTATGCTTATCTTAGCTTATTAACAGCTTATGAACCAAATACTATCATTGACGTTGTTTACATGTTGTGTAATGTACTTTTTGCCATAAGCGCCATATACGAAACAGCGCACCCATCTAGGATTGAACCCGTGGTTCAAAATAAATTATCAGAAAATCTGAGAAAACCAAAAAAGACAGTGTTTTTGCTTGTACTAATTTTTCATTTTCTATATGTGATTGATATCTTTAGTTTACACGCACTTGTGATTTTTACAGCTGTCTGTGTATTATATTGGATTTCAACAACCTCTTTACGATCAAACATGCTTGATAAACTTCTATTGCAAACAGAAAAGGAAATGAACCAAACCCTTGAAATGCTTGTTGATGAAAGAACCAAAGAGCTGAATTATGCAAATCAACATCTAGAGGAACTTTCAAATAGAGATACTTTAACCGGATTATACAATCGAAGATGTCTAATGAAAAAACTCGATTCCCTACTTACCTCTAATTCGAATAAACCTTTTGCTTTGCTTTACATAGACGCAAATCGGTTTAAATTTATAAATGATTCCTACGGTCATGAAACTGGTGATAAAGTGCTGATTGCTTTGGGGGCACGAGTTTTAAAGAATTGCACACCTAGTTGTACAGCTTTCCGCGTAGCTGGGGATGAATTTGCTGTAATAATAGAAAATAATATTGATAAATCATACATAGGTGCTGTTACAGAAAAAATATTAGAGATTATACGAACTCCTATTTCTGTACCCCCGTATATTTTTACCCTCTCTGCAAGTATTGGTATTTCACTATATCCTGCTGATGCAAAAGATAGAGATACACTTATGAGATATGCAGATATTTCCATGTATGAAATTAAAGCCAGCAACCATAAAAATGGATATTTGTTTTTTGATAAAATGCTTACTGAGAAAATTAACAAAAAACAGGAAATTGAGTTTCTCTTGCAGAATGCAGATTATGATAAAGAATTTATTCTTTACTTCCAGCCACAATATAGCACAAAAACCAAATCACTAATTGGAATGGAGGCTTTAATAAGATGGATACAGCCACAAAAAGGACTTATTCCCCCGTCTGAATTTATTCCAATAGCAGAAGAAACCGGAATGATTCTTAATATAGGAGAGTGGGTTGTTGATAGGGCCTTTTTGCAGATAAAAAAATGGAATCAGGAGAATAACCTTAATTTAAAAATGAGTATTAATATTTCTCCAATGCAAATCGAAAATGCTGGATTTGTGGATTACTTGCGTGAAAAGCTCCAATATAGCAATATAGAACCTAGTTGGATTGACTTGGAAATTACCGAAAGCTGCACAGTAAATTCAAGTGTGTCAATTGAACAAATATTCGATTTGTTAGATGAAATTGGTGTGAGTACCTCCATTGATGATTTTGGTACAGGTTATTCTTCTCTTAGCTATATCAAAAAGTTTAATATTGACCGTCTTAAAATAGCAAAAGAACTTATTGACAATATTGATTGTGATGAAGGTGCATTGCTTATTGTTCAAGCTATAATTATGATGGCAAAAGGCTTGAAACTAAAAATTATTGCAGAAGGAGTGGAAGATATTAATCAACTTAAATTTCTTGAAGAGTTAGGGTGCGATGAGATTCAAGGATATATTTTTGGAAAGCCAGTTCCAAGTGATGAGTTTGAAAACCAACACATAAGGACAAAATTATTGGAGTGTGGCATTTGAATGGTTTTTTTAGGTAGCGTCAAGAGTTTTG
>DKLE01000270.1:1738-4332 GCA_002455605.1 Firmicutes bacterium UBA6648 | reverse complement strand
AATATCTGACTTTAAAGCTATATGCGGTAGAAATGCCGGAAAAAAGCGGACGAATGAGTAATGATTTTACAGTTCTGGGAGAGAGTTTTATAGTACCATTAACAGAAAAATAAAGAGCAGGCTGTAGAGAGCGGCATGATAATAAAAATTGCCGGGCGGATTCTTTTGTGATAAAATAACGATCACAGCGCTCGGCAGTTTGTTAATAAAAAATAAAAAAATCTTGACATAGACAAAGTCAAGTGATATCCTTAATGAGCGACTTTATGATATTTAGTATGATATAATCGTGTATATAATGTGGAAATATATGTGATTACGTTACAAAATATGAGGAAAATACGGAGCCTGAAAGAGTGCTCTGAATTTACATTGAAAGCACAAACATAGGAGGTGGATAAGGTGGCAGCAGGAGCTAGAGTGAAAGTTACATTAGCATGTACAGAGTGCAAGCAGAGAAATTACAATACTAATAAGAACAAAAAGAACGATCCGGATCGTATTGAGTTAGATAAGTATTGCAAATTCTGCAAAAAGCACACTCTTCATAAGGAAACAAAATAAGGAGTGAATAATATGGAAAACGAAAAGGCTAAGAAGAAGCCGGTAGCTGCTCCTAAAAAGCAGAAAGCTAGTATAGGAGACTATTTCAAAGGCATTAAAACTGAAATGAAAAAAGTTATTTGGCCTACTAAGAAAGAACTTGGATCATATACAGCCGTTGTGTTATTTACTTGTGCATTTTTTGCAGTTGGATTTTGGCTAATTGATTTAGGCATTCTTTCTGCGCTTAAAGCAATATTAGGCATTTCTTTATAATTAAGTAGAGGTATAAGATGTCAGATTTTGAAAACAACTTAGACCTAGATAAGGAAGAACTTGAGGAAGAAGCTACATTAGAAGAAGTAACAACAGATGAAGCTCATACAGTTTCTTCTGGTTCTGGAATTGCATACGATGAGAATCAGGGATATGTAAACAATTCGGATAGCCCTGCAAAATGGTATGTTGTTCACACTTATTCCGGGCATGAAAACAAGGTAAAAGTAAATATTGAGAAGATTGTCGAAAACAGAGGTATGCAGGATTTAATTCTTGATATCGTTGTTCCTACTGAAGACAGCGTGGAAGTGAAGAACGGACAGCGCAAAGTTAAAACTAGAAAGATATTTCCAGGCTATGTTTTGGTAAAGATGATTGTCACTAATGAATCTTGGTATCTTGTCAGAAACACTCAAGGTGTTACTGGATTTGTAGGTCATGGTACGGAACCTATTCCTCTCACTAATGAAGAAGTCAGAAGAATGGGCATAGAAAAGGTTCACATCGAAATCGATGTGGAAGTAGGCGACAATGTTAAGGTTATCAATGGTCCTTTTGAAAGCTTTATGGGTGTTGTTGAAGAAGTGAATATGGAAAAAGAAACGCTTAAGGTGAAGATTTCCATGTTCGGCAGAGATACTCCGGTAGAGTTAGAGTTTGGACAAGTAGATAAAATCTAGTAGAAAGGAGAAAGAGATATGGCAAAGAAGGTTGAAGGTCTTATTAAACTTCAGATTGCAGCAGGCAATGCTACTCCAGCACCTCCGGTAGGTCCGGCATTAGGTCAGAAGGGCGTAAATATTATGGACTTCTGTAAACAATTTAATGCGAGAACTCAGGATCAGCCTGGAATGATCATTCCGGTTGTAATTACTGTTTATTCAGACAGATCATTTACATTTATTACAAAGACTCCTCCTGCAGCAGTACTGCTAAAGAAAGCAGCTGGTTTAACAGCAGCATCCGGCGAACCTAACAAGAAGAAGGTAGCTACTTTAACAGAAGAGCAGGTAAGAGAAATTGCAAAGATTAAGATGCCTGACTTAAATGCAGCAGACTTAGATGCGGCAACATCAATGGTTAAGGGTACTGCAAGAAGTATGGGTATCGTAGTAGAAGGTTAATTTAAGATGGGAGATTGTGCTGATATAAATGGAACAGCCGATCGTTAGTACCACAAGGAGGTAGATATCATGCCAAAGAGAGGCAAAAAGTATAGAGAAGCAGCTGGCTTAGTAGATAAGACAAATTTATACGAAGTCGGCGAAGCTATGGATTTAATTACAAAGACTGCAAAGGCTAAGTTTGATGAAACTATTGAAATTCATATTAAGCTTGGTGTTGACGGAAGACATGCAGACCAGCAGGTTAGAGGTGCAATTGTACTTCCTCACGGAACCGGTAAGACAAAGAAGGTTCTGGTATTTGCTAAAGGTCCTAAAGCGCAGGAAGCAGAAGCTGCAGGCGCAGATTTTGTAGGAGCTGAGGAGTTAGCTCAGAAAATTCAGACTGAAAACTGGTTTGACTTTGATGTAGTAGTTGCAACACCGGATATGATGGGCGTTGTTGGTAGACTTGGTAAGGTCTTAGGTCCTAAGGGCTTGATGCCAAACCCTAAGTCAGGTACAGTAACTATGGATATTACAAAGGCTCTTGAAGAAATTAAGGCTGGTAAAGTTGAATATCGTCTTGACAAGACAAATATTATCCATACTCCAATCGGAAAAGCTTCTTTCGGAGCTGAAAAGCTGGAAGAAAACTTCAAAGCTTTA
>DKLE01000270.1:0-1548 GCA_002455605.1 Firmicutes bacterium UBA6648 | reverse complement strand
AGGCTAAGCCGGCAGCAGCAAAGGGTCAGTACCTGAGAAGTGTAACTGTTGCTTCAACTATGGGGCCTGGAATTAAGCTAAACCCTATGAAGCTTTCAAATTAATTTGAGGTTGGAATAATTAAATAGAATTATCACCGTAGACAGCGGGTGCAAAAGCTTAATTTCCCGCCGAGGTACAATATAAATTTATTGTCCTTGCTGGTCTATGGCCCGCAAGGATTTTTTTATGGAGTACCCCATGATTTATTATCATCTGCTGAGAAAGCAGGTGGAGAAAGGAGTCGAAATGTCAATAGAAGCACAGAAAGAAAAACAATTAATCATTGACGAGATAAAAGGAAAGCTGGAAAAAGCTCAGTCAGCAGTAGTTATCGACTATATCGGAACTACAGTTGCAGAAGCAGATGCTATGAGAAAGAAGCTTCGTGAAGCAAATGTCGATTACACTGTTTACAAGAATACGCTTGTAAAGAGAGCTATTGAGGGAACTAAGTACGAAGGTCTTGCTGAAGTATTGGAGGGACCAAGTGCCGTAGCTATCAGTTATGATGATGCGGTTGCTCCTGCAAGAGTACTGAACGGAGTAATTAAAGAATACAAAAAAATGGCTTTCAAAGCCGGCGTTGTTGAAGGTAATTTCTTCGATGCAAAGGGGATTGAAGCGATCGCTACTCTTCCTTCAAGAGAAGAACTTATTGCTAAGTTTATGGGCAGCATTCAGTCACCTGTATCCAAGGCAGTTAGAACATTCCAGGCTATTGCAGATGCTAAGGCAGAAGCATAGGAACACTTGTCCACATTTTGTAAAGCAAAATTATCAATTTAAAAAATAACATTCTAAATAAAAATAAAAAGGAGAATAAAAATGAACAAGGAACAGATTATCGAAGCTATAAAAGCGATGACAGTTTTAGAATTAAATGAATTAGTTAAAGCATGTGAAGAAGAATTCGGAGTATCAGCAGCAGCTCCAGTAGCAGTTGTTGGTGCAGCAGGTGCTGGTGAAGCAGCAGCTGAAGAACAGTCAGAATTCACAGTAGTACTTGCAAGTGCTGGCGGAGAAAAGATTAAGGTTATTAAGGTTGTTAGAGAACTTACTGGCTTAGGTCTAAAGGAAGCTAAGGAATTAGTAGACGGAGCTCCTTCAAATGTTAAAGAAGGTATTGAAAAGGCAGAAGCTGAAGCTATTAAGAAGCAGCTGGAAGAAGTTGGAGCTACTGTAGAATTAAAGTAAGCTTTAACAAAGATCTGATTTTAAGACGGCGAAATTCGCCGTCTTTTTTAACATTCTGTCCAGTGCTTTAGCACTGCTGACAGAATTTACACCAGAAAATCATGAATCTATGATTCATAGAGTTTCATCGTGTAACAAGACTTGAATGATATAGCAAAGCAAATTTACAGAATTAGAAAATACCAAGAGACAGAGTCGATTGGCAAATTTTCATCGTGTAACAGAATTGAATAAGAAAGCAAGCGAATTGCTGACAGAATTTACACCAGAAAATCATGAATCTATGATTCATAGAGTTTCATCGTGTAACAA
>DKLE01000017.1:3910-8303 GCA_002455605.1 Firmicutes bacterium UBA6648 | reverse complement strand
AAAGAAATAAGCAAAGTGCTTGAGACTGAAGACTTTAAAAGCCGGCAGGTTGCGGCTTCTCTGTGAGAGGAGCGGCAATCTGCCGGTCTTTGTTTTTTACCAATGTATGTTAAACTTGCGAAATTGACATAATATGTGTTAGAATAAAAGAACTATTAAAAGTCGGAGGTGACAATATGGCTATTTATGAATCCGGAGAAGATTACTTGGAAACAATTTTAGTTCTCCATAAAAGAAATGATATCGTTCGTTCTATTGATGTGGCATCCGAATTGGGATTCTCAAAACCAAGCGTAAGCAGAGCGATGAGCATACTCAAAAAGGATGGATACATTTCTATGGACGAGAAGGGTCATATTTCTCTTACCGAGGACGGTCAGAAAGCAGCAGAAAATATTTATGAAAGACACAATAACATATCTAAATTTTTGATTGAAATTCTTGGTGTAAGTGAGGAAAATGCACTTAAAGATGCTTGCAGGATAGAGCATGACTTGTCTAATGAAACCTATGGAAGAATATGCGAAGCGTTAATTAAAAGATAAATTAAATATATAAAAACAGAATTTCTCGAAGCCGATCCCTTCGGGATTTTCTCTGTGATTGTGCAGACTGAAAGAGAGGATTGAAAAATGTTAAAAGAAGCAATTAGACCAGTATGGGCAGAAATCAATTTATCCAATTTAGACTATAATATTAAGAACATTATAGCTAAAGTAGGATCGGAAAAAGAAGTTATTGGTGTTATTAAAGCTGATGCATATGGACATGGTTCTGTTAAAGTAGCACAGGTACTACAGGAAAACGGTGTCAAAACCTTTGCCATTGCTACCTTGCAGGAGGCGGTTACCCTTCGGGAAGCAGGGTTTACGGAAAAAATTATTATGCTGGGATTAACCCCGGACATGTACGCAGATATCCTTGTAAAATATGATATAACACCGGTGGTATGTGACTTTGGCAATGCTAAATCAATCTCTGAGGCAGCAAAGGCAGAGGACAAGGTTCTAGAAGGCTTGATTGCTGTGGATACGGGAATGGGAAGAATCGGATATCTTCCGGATGATCCGGAGGCAGTAGAGGACATAAGAAAAATAGCTGAACTTTCCAATTTTAAAATTAAAGGCATATTTTCTCACATGGCCACTGCTGATGCTTTAGATAAAAGCTTTTCCAAGCTTCAGGAAGAAAGATACATAGGCTTTTATGAAAAATTAAAAGCCGCAGGAATCCAGGTTCCCGTTAGAACTTTTGCAAACAGTGCTTCAATCATGGAGATACCCTCTGTACACTATGATGCGGTCAGACCGGGGATTATTCTTTACGGATGCTACCCTTCAGACGAGGTGGACAGAAACCAGCTCTCTATTAAGCCAGTCATGTCTGTAAAGGCTAATATAGTTCACTTAAAAAAAGTAGAAAAAGGTTTTTCTGTAGGTTATGGAAGAAAGTTCATAGCTGAAAGAGTAAGCTTGATTGCTACAATAGCTTTAGGCTATGCAGATGGATATCCGCGGCCGTATTCATCACAGGCAAAGGTTCTTGTAAACGGTGTCACAGCGCCGATAGCCGGCAATATATGCATGGATCAATGCATGATTGATGTTACAGACGTTCCCAACGTAAAGGTTGGAGATGAAGTAATAATTATGGGCAGCGATGGTAAGAATACCATTTTAGCGGACGATATTGCCAGGGCAACAGGAACCATTAACTATGAAATCGTATGTGCTTTCGGGCAGCGCCTGCCTAAAGTATATGTAAAATAAAAGAGGTAAGGCAGATGATTTTTGGATTATTTAAAAAGAATCAAACAGCAGATACGGTGTTTGTAAATGGAAATATATATACCCAGGATGCGGATCTGCCTTGGGCAGAAGCGGTGGCTTGCAAAGACGGAAAAATTGTATATGTGGGAAATAGCCAGGAGACGGAGCAATTTACAGGACCTGAAACCAATGTGTTGGATTTAGAGGGAAAATACATGTTGCCGGGCTTTATAAATACGCACAGCCATCCTTCACTTCGGATCTTTGAAGATGCTTACATTTCAATTCCTGAGGAGTATGATATAGACGAAGTTTTAGGACTGATATCCGATTATATTTTCAATAATCCGGAAGAAGAAACGTATTTTGGATATGGGTTTGGGCCGGATCTGTTAAAAGAACTGACTCAAGAGGAAGCAAGTGAGAAGCTTGATGAAGTATGCTCAGATAAACCGATAATGCTTTTAAGCCTCGGAGAAGGAGTCTTCTGGGTAAACAATTGTGCGTTGGAACAGGCAAGAGCCGCAGCGCAGGAAGACGGAGTTCTGAGAATCTCTATCGATTATTTCTTACAGGTTGTCAATCCTTTTAATTTCGAAGAACTTCAAAATAAGACTCTGGAGCTGGCTTCTGAATATTGTTCAAGAGGATTTACAAGCATTTTCAATGCCGGTGCACCCGAATTCATGGATAATATTTATGAAGAAGCTATTATAACCATGAATCAGCAGGATATGATAAAACAACGCTATTTCGGAAGCTTCCCAGTTGAAAGAAATACGAAAGCGCAAATTGTGATGAAAAAACTCATGCAGAAAAGGACGAATACTACTGAGCTGGATGATTTTGTGCATTGCAATACATTGAAGATTAATCTTAGAAGAGAAGATGAGTTTAAAGGAATAGAGTCAGAAAATCTAAAGCAGCTAATAGAAGAAGCTTCTGAAAGAGGTTTTGATGTGCACATTGATCCGCTGGATTACAAAGCATTTACAGAATGCATGGAAATCATTACAGCGGTAAGAAATGCAGGCTATAGAAAGAACCATTTTATCGTAGCCTGTGATGAGAGCCTCCGAAAGGACAGCGAGGGTTTTTCACTGGACGAAATGTGTCTGGATAATGTTTATTTTCAGCCATCCACTAAATGTGATCCATTGGACGAATATGGAGCACTGGAGGGAAGCACAAGCGTGGGAGAAATTATTGACAGGTTGACCATGGATGCTGCGGTATCCCTTGGCATAAGCGATAAACTGGGATCCATTGAAGCGGGAAAGCTGGCAGACTTTACCGTTTATGAGGAAAATCCTTTTGAGGTGATAAAACCGTCCTTGTTTAAGAAGCTTTCTGCAGAAATGACAGTTATTGAAGGACAAATTGTATATGATGCAGAAGAGGATAATATGCAGGAATGGTACAACTTAATGAGCAGCATGCAGCTTTAAAGCTGCTGCCGCTTTTTTTTATTATGTTTCATAAGAAGTAAAGCATAAATTAATATCTACAATATGATTGATCCCGTCAACATATCCTTTATTGGTGTATTGCCACATTTTAAAATCGTAGGGATAGCTTGGAGAATCCGCATATTGGGCAAGCCAGATGTCGTATTTTATGATTTGTGTCAGATCATAATAGTCGGTCAGCCAGGAGGCATTACCATAGACCATGGGGATATAACCAGCGTCTTTTATTCTTTTACAAAAAGCCAGTGCGATGGTAGTGCGCTGTTCTTTTGTTAAGCTGTGGGTACGGTGATCGGATGAAGAAATTTCCTCTAAGTCAAAGACAATGGGGTATGTAATCTGATAGCTGCTGATATTTTGTAAAACGAAGTCTGCTTCTTCAATGGCTTCTTCTTCAGTGATTGCTTGAGAAAAGAAATATACACCTACTTGAATATCTGCTGCCAGAGCCTGCTGTATATTCTGAAGGAATTTTTCATCAATATTGATTTTGCCGCTTTCATAACCCCGATATCCTGCTCTCAGCATGGCAAAAGAGATTCCGGAGGCTTTTACTTTGGTCCAGTCTATGTCCCCCTGGTAGCGGGAGACATCCACACCCTGCAAAGCTTCATCACCTTTTGCACCAACATATTCAACCCGATTATCCGATGAGATGGAAAGGTTGTCCCAATTATAATTATGTAAGGGCACATCTTTATAAGGATCCTCAAAAGAATCGGTGGTGGCTGAGGCTTGGTAGCCATTTAATATGAAGCTAAATAAATTGCTTACATTGATATGAATCTGCCAAATAAAAAAAATAAGTAGAAATAAGAAAAAAGCTTTCAATAAAGTAAACTTTTTTTTGCTTTTTCTCCTGGGTGCTTTTGTTTCATGATATGCCATATTAATACTCCTAATGGTTCTGCTGTGGTTTTATTAATTTAAGTATATCTTTACTATAAATGGCAATTATTAAGTTTTGAGATAGTTTATATTAAGAAATTCTTAAGAATTTCCAATAAATTTTACATAGAATCTACACATAATCATCACAATCCTTGTCTATAATATAACTTGTAGGGGAATATTGGGACCCTGAAATATGCATTTTATAAAAATGCAGGTTTCCTTCTTTTATTAGATACACACACACTAAAGAAAAAACCTCCG
>DKLE01000017.1:0-3716 GCA_002455605.1 Firmicutes bacterium UBA6648 | reverse complement strand
CGGAGGTTTTTTCTTTAGTGTTTTTTTATAGATAGAAAATTTACAAAAGGCAGCTTACCGATGAGACATCCGATTACTGCCGGAAGAACCCAGCCAAGCCCCAGATCAAATAACGGAAGCTGTGCAATCATATCACTCAAACTGCCCAAAGAAAGGTGAGCAGCCTTTAAGCCGTCAAAAATTCCTATGATAAAAGCAAAAAGCAATGCCAGTGCATAGGACTCCGGTTTCTTTATCCATTTATTAAAGAAAGACAGTAAAACCAGAGCAATGGCAGGGGGATAAATCATCACTAGTGCCGGAAGCGTAAATTTAATCATGGAAGTTAATCCCATATTGGATATGGCAAAGCTGAAAATACAAACCACAGCCAAAATTTTCTTATAGGAATATTTCGGAAATATTACATTAAAATAATCCGAGAATGAGCTTGACAAACCAATTGAGGTTGTAAGGCAAGCCAGCAATACGGCTATTCCTAAAACAATGTTGCCGCCTTTTCCAAGCAGGTGGAATACAACAGCAGCCAATACCTCACTTCCGTTTTCAAATATAGGATTACCGGAGGTTTGAGCACCTACATAGCCTAAAGCCAGATATGTTATGGCTAAGGCTATTCCCGCGAACATTCCTGCAAGTAAAGTATATCTGACAATAGATTTTCGCTCGGTGATGCCAAAATCCTTCACAGCACTGATTACTACAATAGCAAAAGCTAAAGCAGCAAGGCCGTCCAGTGCTAGATAGCCTTCAATCATTCCTTTAAAGAAAGGGATGGAAGCATATTCTCCGGTAGCAGGACCGATTTCTCCCATTGGATTAGTTAAACTGGTTATAAAAATTACTGCAATAGAAATTAGAAGTATTGGTGTCAGTATTTTACCAACTATATCAACTAATTTTGAAGGATTTAAACTTAATATATATGTTACTGTAAAGAATATAGCTGTAAAAATAACAGAAACAGCTACCTTTGGTATACCATCGGGTATAAAAGGTACAACCGCCAGTTCAAAGGAAACTGTTCCTGTTCTTGGGAGAGCAAATAATGGACCTATCAATAGATAAATGACAATTCCCATAAATATGGAGAATTTTGGACCGATCAATTCTACCAAATCATCCAGCTTTGTGCCGACCATAACCACGGCTGCTATTCCCAGGATAGATAAGCCGGCATCCGTTATAACAAAGCCTGCAACACTTTGCAGAAAATTTACTCCGGACAATTGACCCAGCATAGGCGGAAAAATCATGTTGCCAGCTCCGAAAAACATAGCAAATAGCATTAAAGATAATGAAAGGAGCTTACTAAAACTTAATTTTTGGTTCATTTTTTACCTCTGTATTTCTGTCAAAATTTTTTGCCTCGACTCTATATTATTTGATCCGGTTCCTCCCGATCATTTGTTATTTGAATTTTATCAAAGATATAGAACAGCAAACTTAAGATCATGCCCACAACACAGGCCAAAACCATTCCTTTCAGCTGAATGTCCCCAAGGTTTACAGCTATTCCTGAAAGACCGGTTACGAATATTACGGAAGTAAGAGTAAGATTTCTTGATTTACCGTAATTTACTTTAGAATCCACCATAATTCGAATACCGGAGGCACCGATCATTCCATATAACAGAAAAGATATACCGCCGATAACAGGACCCGGAATTGTGCTGATCAGCTCAGACAGTGTTCCTACGAAGGAGCATACGATTGAAAGGACTGCAGCACCTGCAATTACTCGAACACTGTAAACCTTAGTAACGGCCATTACGCCGATGTTTTCGCCATAAGTAGTGGTAGGAACTGAGCCGATAAATCCGGATAACATAGTGGAAAAATTGTCAGCGAATAAGCTTCGGTGAAGCCCCGGATCTTGAAGAAGATTCCGTTCTACTATTTTACTGGTAACTATCTGATGTCCAATGTGTTCAGAGGTAATAACCAGTAAAACCGGCAAGATCATAAGGATTGCCTGCAGATTAAACTGCGGAGCTGAGAAGTTGGGCAGAGAGAAAATAGGTGCAGCCGCAACTTTATCAAAATTAAGAATGCCTGCAAAGAAGGCAGAAATGTAACCTACAATGATAGCTATTAAAATCGGAATAACAGAAAAGAACTTTTTAAAAAGTACATTGCCGAAAATTGCAGTTATAAGTGTCACAGCAAAGACAATCACATTTCTCGGATCAATAGGTGTTACAATCTGCTGAAAGGTATCTGTTCCCGCAATAAGCTTGTAGGAAACATTTTCAAACAAGCCAGCCGTATTTGCCGCAGTTCCGGCAAGCTCTAGCCCGATAAGAGCCACCACTGGGCCCATAGCAGCAGGTGGAAGAACAATGTTGATCCAGTCTGCACCAAATTTATAGATGATTAGAGAAAGTATACAGCCGAAGAAGCCGACTGCGATAAAACCGCCCAAAGCGTATGAATAACCTAAATCTTGTCCGTATTTTTCTATTAAAGTAATTACGGGCGCAATAAAAGCAAAGCTGGAGCCTAAGTAAGCCGGTGCTTTGCCTTTGGTAATAAGTATAAATAATAATGTTCCGACACCGTTCATAAATAAGACGACTGCCGGGTTTATCCCAAATAAGAAGGGAACTAAAACAGAGGCACCAAACATGGCAAACATATGTTGCAAGCTAAGCGGCGCCAATAAAGAGAATGGAACTTTATCTTCTACTTGAATAATTTTTCTTTCCATAAAAAAAGCCTCCTTTCATCAGACCAAAAGAGATTATAGCATTTTCTACTGATAGGGGCAAGCAGAATTTTGATGTATTTTGTATTAATAGATAAAATTTTATATTAATTTCTATTATTTTACACAACTGGTTTAGTGAGTGAAAGTGCTGGCAGGCCTGGTTCTATAGCGGCTTGTCCCTTCATTTATATATATCCAATTTCCTATTTATAATGTATTTATGAAGTATTTACCATTTTGCTATTTTACTGCTTGAATTTAAAAGTGAAACAAGACATAATAAATTATAGAAGACCTAAGATTAAAATTTGTTGGAAAAGGAAAAGACAGAGAGGTGAGTGTATGAAAACGGTGAGCAAAGAAGAAGCCCTGAACCTGTTAAAAGAATATAATAAAGAAGAATTTCATATCCTGCACGGGTTGACTGTTGCTGGATGTATGCGGTACTTCGCAGAAAAGCTGGGATATGGAGAGGATGCTGAGTTTTGGGAAACAGTAGGGTTGCTCCATGATATAGACTTTGAAATCTATCCGGAAGAACACTGTATAAAGGCACAGGAGATTCTTAAAGAAAAAGGATTTCAGGAAGATTTTATTCACGCTGTTGCCAGCCATGGATATGGATTATGCTGTGATATTAAACCAGAGCATGAGATGGAAAAGGTTTTATTTGCTGTGGATGAGTTAACCGGATTAATTGGTGCAGCGGCACTTATGAGACCCTCTAAAAGTGTGCAGGATATGGAGTTAAAATCCGTCAAGAAAAAATATAAAGATAAAAAGTTTGCAGCGGGATGTTCCAGAGAGGTGATTGAACAAGGAGCTCAAATGCTAGGCTGGGAATTGGACAAGTTAATCACAGAGACCCTGGAAGCCATGAAAGCCTGTGAAGCTTGATCAATATACTTAATATGTTTATCTATAGAAAACAAGGGTATCATAGGAATGAACACCTTGTTTTTTTATGTTTTTTTGTTAATAGACTATACAATATCTAGTTGTTGGG
>DKLE01000106.1:4621-5433 GCA_002455605.1 Firmicutes bacterium UBA6648 | reverse complement strand
TCCTTTTCTTTATTATATCCATATTCTTATATAAAATGCAAGTCTTTTATGTCTTTCTTGAAATTGAATATATTGTCTGGTATACTTTACCATGAAAAGAGTCGTAATGAGTGGTGGCTGGCTCTGTATCCCTTGGAGGTGATGTATATGGATACATCTTTTAAATCTACAAAGGAGAAAAGCCATGAGTGTTTATCAAGCTTTAATGCTAATGATAAGCTTCGCAATGTTAGTGCTTGCTATTGTAAGCCTAAGATAATGCAAAAACCACTCTGTAAGTTTGGCGACCAAAGAGCGGTTTTTGATATTGATTAATTATCTCTTTTTGTGAGCCAGCTATCGCTACGGCTCTTTTCTCTATTATATCCATATTTCCATAAAAAATGCAAGTGATTTCTATTATTTAAGCCCTTATTTTCCTTTGTATAACGGATTTGGCATGATTCCAATCTTATGACTGATTCGACCTATACCCTCAACATAGGGTACTTCTTCTGATTTGTAATTTGGAAATACGAAGTATTCTATAGTGGTTATGTCTAAATGCTCTGTTCTCTGTGAACCATCGTAGATACCGTCATTTGTAAACATCACAATATTTCCACCTTTCATTAGATACATATTTCCCCATCCAAGTTTCAGTGGTGGCTGCCCGTTTATATCTATCCATTTAGTTCCTCTGTTTTCACCGAGAGTCACCTTATATCCAGACATATCCGTAACAAATTCATAGCTGGTTGCTTCTGCAAAAGGTCCAGGTTCATACCATTCATCGTAATTACCATCTGAATCAGTGCCACCATACTTGCTTA
>DKLE01000106.1:2011-4487 GCA_002455605.1 Firmicutes bacterium UBA6648 | reverse complement strand
CAGTGCCACCATACTTGCTTACACCAAACGTTTTATAATTCTTTATCACGGACGCAATGTCTGTACCTGAAGTATCTTTAATTTCCTCTATTTTGCCTTTAGGAAGAACTCTTTTGCTTTCATCCACCAGACGGTAAATAACCGTTGCACTTTCTGCTCTCGTCAGCGTGTTCTCCGGTCTGAAGGTGTTATCTTCGTACCCGGTTATAATCCCGCTTGCATAGGCCTTTATGATATCGTAGTCGTGCTTTACGGTGGAATTTATATCTTTCAAATTGCTTTCCAACTCATCGTAATTATCAATCTTTTTCTCACCAAGAATAGATGAAACAATCAAGGTCATGTCACTTCTAGGTATTTGATTGTTCAGCTGCTCCGCTTTTATGTCAGTGCTGCCAAAATATTTTAGTTCCAAAGCCTTGTTATAATAGTTCGTTGCCCAATTGCCTTTTGTGCTGTTTCCCACGTCCTCCCCGGTAGCTGCTACAAGTGCCATCTTTATAAATTCCCCGTAGGTGACAACATTAGCAGGTTTAAAACTACCGTCGTTATATCCCTTAACAATAGCCTTTTGGCTCATGGTATTTACTGCCTCATAAGCCCAATTAGTTGATTTTAAATCGGTATAAATTGTTTTATCAGCAACTCTACTGCTGCTTCCTGCGTAGGCTGCCGCTGCAGTACTAATTATTAGTGTACCCATTAATATCATACTGACTAATTTTTTCATTGATTTTCCTCCCTATCCCGCTCTCTCAAACATATTTTTTTCTTAAGTATTCTATGTTAAATCTATTTCTATGGTATTAAACGCTACCCGCAATGTCAACATTATTTATATTGTCCCTCATTTTATTAAATTCTCAAGGTGCGATTATCCCCCATTCGTGTCCTTCATAGTCGTAAATTATTTTACATTTTATTCCATAAACAGATTATACACCTCGCCTAATCATTTGTAAATATTTTACATTTATTTTCTTTGCACTTTTAAAGCAACAGACTTCTTGTTACATTGTTCCTTGCAAATATATTCCATGCCAGATACAATATAGTTATTAAACTATCAGCTCTATTGCACCTTTTACAAAGATTGGAAGTGAAAATGGAAAACTCAAAATGTGTTAAATGTAATCATTCATTTTCTTATAAAGAAAAATTATATGCTTGTCTAAACGGTAATCATATTTCATGTAAAATTTGCGGCACTCAATACAAAATTGCATTCTTCAGTAAATTGATATTGTGTCTGCTGTTAATGCTTTTAATTTACCTTGAACGGTTTATTTGTAAGTACTATGACGTACCTTTAATGGCATTTATCCTTTCTTATTTAGCTATATTAATATTTTTGTATCCCTTGTGGATCCACTTTCATTTAAAGTCAAAACAGAACTGGCTGGAAATGGACAGTAAGTATCTATAAGGCTTGTCCCATAGCATTAATTTCCCTATGCACATGGTTAGCGCCTGTTTCCCGCAGGCACTGCATTTCTTAAAATATTTATCTAAGTTAAACGCTACCCGAGGCAGATAGCCCAAATCCTCTAACAAGGTGAATAATGGGAAAAAAATTGCCATAGGAGGCAGCATAACCGATACAACCCATGCCACCACTCTATACACCCCTAAAACCAACATCTCGTAAAAGAACTTGGGAATTTCTGTAGACATAAAAAAATCTAGCATTTTATCTTCTAAAGCAAATAATCCGGCGCTCAAAAGCTGAGACGGGTAGTTTGCTCCTGTTATTGTAATCCAAAACACCGCCATCAGGGTGGCAAGCATAATCGGAATTCCTGTAGCTTTATTGGTTAATATGGAATCTATTTTTCTGTCCCTGGGCGAATATCCTCCCCCTTGAATGTCTACCTCATCTACAACCTTTGCAATTCTGTTCCATATCATTTCAGGCGTCAAAGAATCCGCTTTATTGCCTTTGCATAATTGCTCTTCCTGTTCACACACGATCTCAGCAACTCTTCCTGCAAGCTCATCAATGCCTTTTCCTTGTGCCGCCGCAGCCCCAACAACCGGTGTTTTTAAGCATTCCGAGAGTTTGTCTAAATTTATCTTGATTCCCTTCCGCTCTGCTTCATCGATCAAATTGACGCATACGACCACCTTTGATGTCATATCTAATATTTGTAACAGTAAATTTAAATTTCTTTCCAGACATGTCGCATCACATACCACTACCACCGCATCGGCTTCTTTTGATTGTATGTAATCCCTGGAAACTTCTTCTTCCGCTGATCTCGCACATAAAGAATAGCTGCCGGGCAGATCTATCAATCTGTAGGTTTCTCCATTATATTTATATTCACCCTGCGCAGTGGACACCGTTTTTCCCGGCCAATTCCCCGTATGCTGGTGCATTCCTGTAAGCGCATTAAATATGGTACTTTTGCCCACATTTGGATTACCTATCAGTGCAATTGTCTTTACTCTGCCGGCAGCTTCATTTTTTACATTA
>DKLE01000106.1:406-1858 GCA_002455605.1 Firmicutes bacterium UBA6648 | reverse complement strand
CAGCTTCATTTTTTACATTATCCATAACACTAAACCTCTTTTTATATAGTTGTAATGTTATAGATTATGATTCCTGACATTTATTCGTGCATTACCATATATTCATTTTTTGATGTGTACCTTTGAAGCATCCTCCGTACGGAGAGCCATTACGGCTCCTCGAATCAGATAGGCTGTCGGATCTCCCCCCGGGCTTTTCTGAACGCATTCCACAGTCGTGCCTTCCGTAAGCCCGATATCCTGTAAACGCCGTTTTATATCCTCATCAAGCACCATTTTATAAACTCGTGCACACTGTCCTTTTTTCAAATTGCTAAGTACATTTTCTTTTTTCTGTTCTTTATTTTTGCTGCGCATTTTTCTCACCTTTCGACTAACATATTTTCTTTTCAAATTACCATTGTTATACTCTATGCTGGATTTTTATCTACTGTTACTTTCCATTTAGGTTTACTTATTTTTCCTGTTACAATATAATATTTATATAAAACAATGACCTTTACAGGCAGGAGGATTCTCATGAGTACCATAAAAATTATTACAGGCGATATCACTAAAATTACTGCGGATGCTATTGTCAATGCCGCAAATACGTCACTCTTGGGCGGAGGCGGTGTGGACGGTGCCATCCACAGAGCGGCCGGAAAAGAGCTTCTGGAAGAATGTAAGAAACTAAACGGCTGTGAGACCGGAGAAGCTAAAATTACCAAGGGATATAAATTGCCTGCCAAATATGTAATTCATACTCCCGGACCTATCTGGCACGGAGGCACCAGCAATGAGCCCAAGCTCCTGGAAAAGAGTTATTATAATAGTTTAGCCCTTGCCGAGCAGTACGGATGCAGAAGCGTAGCTTTTCCGTCAATCAGCACGGGAGTCTACCGCTTTCCTTTGGAAAAAGCTGCTCCTATCGCGTTAAAAACTATACAAGCATTTTTTGAAACTTCCCATCACGTTCAGGAAGTGCAGATAGTTTGCTTTAGTGAACAGGTACGAGAAGTATATGCTGAGGCCCTGGCAAAGCTGCAATAAAAAAGGACTATTTAAAAAATAGTCCTTTGATATATAAACGATTCATTTTAGAGGTCAGTGCTCCTATGGGAATATTAACCGGACACACCTTTTCACAGGAAAGTGATTTAGAACAATGACCCTGGCCGTTTTTAACATTTTCTTTTATAAATTGCTTTCTGTTGCTCCCCTGTTTCTGCTGAGTTGCCACTCTGTAGGCTCCATTCATTACGGCCGCCCCTACAAACGTATTTTCCAAAGAATAATTGGTGCAGACCTCCAGACAACATCCGCACATAATGCATCCCGCTGATTCATACTGAGCTTCTGATTCTTTCTCACTCACTATGGCACTGTTGTTCAGCCATATTTTCATCTTTTTCATGTCTTGATACATCTGGCTTCTGTTCACTCTCAAATCTCTTACAACAGGAAATTTAC
>DKLE01000106.1:0-132 GCA_002455605.1 Firmicutes bacterium UBA6648 | reverse complement strand
CAGCGGTTCCAATTGAAGCACCGGATTTTTCTGCTCCTCCTTAAAAAAATCTTTTAAAAAAGCAGCACAGGCTAATCCAGGTACTCCATTAATGATCATAGCACATGCTCCGCACATTTTCTGGCTGCAGCT
>DKLE01000211.1:7853-8398 GCA_002455605.1 Firmicutes bacterium UBA6648 | reverse complement strand
TTAATAGTTAGTCTTTTATTTTTGTTATTCTTGATTTATTACCCGATAATTAAACGACAAAAGTACAATAAACTATACTATGTATTGATTTGATTTTATAAGCTATATCTGTGACAAGCCAAATAATGTGCCTTTCCCAGCTCATTGAGCTCAGGGGTGGTATCGGCACACCGAGGTTGTTTACAGTCACACAAGTCATAAAAAACACATCCGTTTCCCTTAAACTCCTCTTTGCCGAAACAGCTTGGCGGTATAGGCCTGCGTTCCGTTCTTTGGCGGGGATGACAGATGGGAACAGAATTCAACAGCATTCTGCTGTAAGGATGCTCTGGCTTCAGGCTGTTTCCTTCCTCCAGTGAGAACAATTCTACAATTACGCCTCGATACATCACGGCAATTTTTTTACAGGTATAACGCACGGTAGAAATGTCATGGGATATAAAAAGACAGGTAAGTGACATTTCACGAATCAGTTCATTCAGCATATCCAAGGTTTTTTTCCGAATGGAAAAATCCAGGCTGGCAACCGGCTCATCACAGATAAT
>DKLE01000211.1:7313-7670 GCA_002455605.1 Firmicutes bacterium UBA6648 | reverse complement strand
CTCATCACAGATAATCAGTTTGGGGCTTACAATCAGTGCTCTTGCAATATTAGCTCTTTGACGCTGCCCTCCGCTCAACTTTTCCGGATAGCGGTCAGCAAAAGAAGCATCCAGTCCAACACGTTCCAGCATAGCAGCAATCTTGTTTTTCATCTCATGCTCCGATAAATCTTCAAAATTTTCAAGAGCGTGACGCAGGCTTTTACCGATCGTATGATAGGGATTAAAGATGGATTTACTGCTTTGAAAAATAATCTGCACGTCTTTTCGTACCCGCTGCATCGTTGTAAAATTAAATTTTTGAATATCCGTACCGCTATATAAAACCTGTCCTGCCGTTGGTTTCTCAAGACCTGC
>DKLE01000211.1:0-7194 GCA_002455605.1 Firmicutes bacterium UBA6648 | reverse complement strand
TTCTCAAGACCTGCTGCAATCTTTGCCAGAGTGGTCTTTCCGCAGCCGCTTTCTCCGATTAACCCGATGCTTTCTCCCGAATGAATGGAAAAATTAATATTTTTTAATACATCCTGAGATGAATCGGTATAGTGTCTAAAGCTCTTTAAAGAAGCATAATTTTTTGAAACATTTTTGAGCTTAAGCAGTGGAATCATTTTTCTCCTCCTCTCTCTATTGGTTATACGCATAGAACGGATTGCAGCAGTTCTTTTGTATAAGGATGAGAAGGATTGTCAAATACATGAGAAACTTCCCCATATTCCACGAATTTTCCCTCTTTCATGATGTACATATCATCCGCAATTTCCGCTACTACACCTAAATCATGGGTTATAAACAGAATTCCTGTGCTGCAATTATCCCGCAGAGAAACAATCTCCTCCAGTATCCGAGCCTGAACCATGACATCCAAAGCCGTGGTCGGCTCATCAGCAATCAAAAGAGGAGGTCTCTGTGCCATCGCCATGGCTATCATTACTCGCTGGCACATCCCGCCACTCAACTGGTGGGGATATTGATGCATCAAATTCCTTACATCGCGAAGTTTCATCTTGCTGAGAAGATCCAACCCAATTAGTCCCGCCTCTTTTTTCGAAAGCTTCTGGTTAATACGCAGGGTTTCTATCAGCATATCTCCAATTTTCATACGGGGATTTAATGATTCAAAAGGATCTTGAAATATCACGCCAACTTGCTTTCCCAGTGTCTCTCTTTGTGCACGGCGTGAAAGCTTCATGAAGTCCTGTCCGGACAAGAAAATTTCTCCCTCTGCAATTTTCCCAGGAGGATCAAGCAAGTTCATAATGGCCAGAGCTGTTGCTGATTTTCCAGATCCGCTTTCTCCTACAATGGCCGTTATTTTTCCGGGCATTACTGTTAGACTGACACCGTTTACGGCGTGAACGATATGACTTCCGCAGTCAAAATCAACCTTTAAGTTGTTCACCATGAGAACGGGAGCATTATTTTTAATTTGATTCATTGATGATCCCCCTGCTGATGAATTTCTTTAATCCTTCTCCAAAAAGATTGAAAGAAGCTACTGTAACAATAATTGCTGCGCTGGGATATAAAATCAACTGCGGCTGCACTTGTATGTAGTTTTTAGCATCACTGATCATAACTCCCCATTCTGCAGTGGGAGGCTGTGCTCCCAGTCCGATAAATGAATATCCGGCAATTGCCAGAATAATCTTTCCCATTTCCAGTGTTGCCAGTATCAGTATGGGAGGAAAGACATTTGTAAAAATATGATGGAATATTATTTTTCTGTGAGAAAACCCCGACGCTCTGGCCGCCATAATAAAATCCTTTTCTTTCACCTCCAGCACCATACCCCGAACCAGTTTAGTAAAATCTCCCCAGGAAGTCAGTACCATAGCTATAATCAAATTCTTTGCACTTGGTCCCAGTGCACCGGCAATTGCCAATGCAATGACGGGAGCCGGCAATGCAAGAAAGACATCGGTCATACGCATAATCAATGCATCGGCAGCCCCGCCAAAATATCCCGATAAGACTCCCAGGATCAGGCTGATGACAAGGATTGAACAGAGTATAACAGATGCATAAACCAGAGAGGTGTGTGCGCCTAAAATCGTACGGGATGCAATACATCGGCCGATGTTATCTGTACCAAACCAATATTTCAGACTGGGAGAAGCATATTTGTTGGCCGGATCAGATACATACGGATCATTGGGCACCACCAGAGGTGCAAATATGGCCAGCAGCAGAATAACCGCCAGCAATATACCGCCGATTATCAGTTGATTATTCCTCTTGTATGGAACCTTCTGCCTGCATGCTCTCTCTGTAACAGTTAAGTTCATTATCTTATTCCTTTCCCTTGCTCCTAAGTTATCTTTATTCTCGTATCAACCGCTTTATATATAATATCAACCAGCAGATTAATCAATATGATCAAAGTAGCCGCCAAAAGCATGAAGCCTTGAAGAACGGGAATATCCTTGTTATAAATTGCATTGAGGGCAAGCTGACCAAGCCCGGGCCAGGAAAAAATAGATTCAATTACTGCCGACCCTCCGATCATGCTGCCAAATGTCACACCAAGCTTCGTCAATGCAGGCAAGATGGCATTGCGCAACGCATGGTTTATTACCACCATAGGTTCACTGACACCTCGGGCTCTGGCGGCTTTAATATAGCCTTTTCCCATCACATCAAGCATATTGCTTTTAATCAGCATAATAAAAGGACCACAATGGCTGATTCCTAAGGTGATGGCAGGAAGCCATACATTCTTTGTTTCTGGACTGCCCACAACAGCTACTATTTTCAGATGAACTCCGAAAAGATAAAGGAGCAGCAAACCAAATAAAAACGGAGGCACTGACACAGTTGCAAAGGATAAAATCTTTGCGGCTCCATCAATGATCGAATTGGGACGAAGAGCTGCCAGGACTCCCAATATCAAAGAAACGGCAAACATAATTCCCGCTGCGCATACTGTAAGCATAAGAGTGGCAGGAAATCTTTCCATCAATTCATCAGAAACAGGTCTCTTTGTTTTATAAGAGGTTCCCAGATCAAACTGTATAACCTTTTCCAGCCAATGAACATACTGCTGTGAATAAGACCGATCCAGTCCCAGTTCTTCTTTCACAATATCTACCGCTTGTTTTGATGCAACACCAGCTTCCGCCCGAGCCACAATTGATGCGGAATCTCCCGCTGATATTGTGCTTAGTGCAAAGGTAGCAATCGTAACGATAAGTAAAATGGGAAAGAGTAATAAAATTCTTTTTATGATAAACCTCAACATGGGCAATCACCTTTTATTTGCGGCAATACCAGAGACCGATAAACTTTATTGGTTCTGAACAGCTCTTCGTGAGTTCCCACTCCGGCGACACAGCCATTTTCCAAAACTACCAGCATATCTGCTGACATAATAGTGGAAATCCGGTGTGCAACAACTAATGTGGTAAAGCCTTTATAAGAATTGTCCATGGCTTGTTGAATTTCTGCTTCATTTTCGGAATCCAGACTGGAAACCGCTTCATCAAGCACCAAGACAGGTGAGCCCTTCAAGATGGCCCGTGCAATGGCGATTCTTTGACGTTGTCCGCCTGATAACGCCAATCCCCGTTCCCCTGCCGCCGTATCATAGCCCTGAGGAAGTTCTTTAATAAATTCATGGGCTGAAGCTGCTTTGGCAGCGGCTTCCACTTCTTCATCGGTAGCGCCTTCCTTGCCAAGCCGTATATTTTCCCGTATAGAAATATTGAAAAGGTATACGTCCTGCAAGACAACAGAGGTTAGCTCCCGAAGGTTGTCCATGGTCATTTCGCGGATATCCTTGCTGCCTATTCGGATGGTACCGCTTTCTACATCCCAATAACGCAGTAAAAGATTGACACAGGTTGATTTCCCTGAGCCCGAATGTCCCACTAAGGCCACTCGCTGTCCGGATTTTACGGTGAATGAAATGTCTTTCACAGCAGGTTCTAAATCCTGTCCGTAGCGGAAAGATACCTTTTCGAAGCATATTCCAGATTCAAGTCTGCTGGTGTCAATGGGCTGCCCTCTGTCCTCCACGATGGGGCTTGCTTCAATAACCTGAAAAACTCGATTTGCCGCAGCAAAGATCAGCCCGAAATTTCGTGCAGTATTGCATATTTCCAATACTGGATTAAATGCAAGTCCTGCAACCATCATAACAACAGGATAATAAGAAAAAGCTAATTGTCCTTTAAAAACAAGGCCTGCTGCTACTGCCATAATACATAAGGTACTCAATCCGACTGTAAGCTGCAAAAGAGCTCCCTCTGTCCCTAGCCTTTTTCCGTAGCAGTATTGGCTGTCATACATTTTTTGCATATATTTACGATTTTTCTTCTGATATGCCTCTACATTGTTCAGCATGAGAATTTCTTTCATTCCCTGCAGCCCTTCCATGGTTACAGCATTGGCATCTCCAAGCTCTCTGCGGACATAGGCACCTTGTTCATCTGCTTTTTTCTTCATTGCGAAAGGGATGATAACAAGAATCGCAATAAAAATCAGCATAATAACCGGTAATATCGGGTGTAGCCATCCCAAAAATGCAAGAAGAGCTGCCGATACTGCCGCAGCAACAAAGACACTGCCGAAAGAATGAGCAAAGAACCATTCCAGCAATTCCACATCACTCATCAAGGTCGAAGCCAATTGACCGGAACGCATATTGAGCAAAATAGCCGGTGATACCCGTTCTACGGATTCCAAAAGCATAATTCTCAAATCAGCCAGTACTTTAAATGCTACATCATGGGCAAACCACATCTCCATAAAATAAGAAATGACTCGGAATATAATGAACGTGCAGAGAAAAATGAACAGCAGCTTCCAGCTGTACAAAATTTTCTTTTCCAATGCAAGCCCCACCATATAAGCACATAAAGCAGATATAGATATGGTGAAAAGGTGATTAAAAATACCGCAGGCTACCGCACAGATCATTCCACCGTAATGCTGCTTCAGGTTGCCTATAAGCCTCAGCAAAGAATACAGACGGGAATGATTTACTTTTGTATTCATACAACATGCCTCGCTTTCTCCTGTGCCTGCACAAGTTGGGCATAAACGCCGTCTTTCTGCTGCATCAGGGTGTCATGAATTCCGGATTCGCGCAATCTTCCTTTATCCAGAACATATATCATTTCTGCTTTCCGAATAGTGGAAAGCCTGTGAGCTATTATAAGGGTTGTCCTATCCTTCATCAAACGTTCCAATGCCTCCTGTATCAAGCTTTCTCCTGATATATCAACGCTGGAGGTGGCTTCATCCAAAATCAGGATTGGTGCTCCTTTTAATATGGTACGGGCGATTGAAATGCGCTGCCGTTCCCCTCCGGACAGCGTGGCTCCTCTTTCCCCGACAATTGTCTGATATCCCTGAGGAAGAGCCATGATGAACTCGTGTGCATTGGCGGCTTTTGCAGCTTCCATACATTCTTCTCGGGTTGCGTCAGGTTTTGCCATAAGCAGGTTTTCTTCCACTGTTCCGTAAAACAGGTATGTATCTTGAAAGACAACAGCAATCTGATTTCGCAGATAATCCAGTGTATATTCTTGAAGCTCATGACCCCCAATAATAATTGTCCCCTGCTGTGGATCATAGAATCGAAGCAATAGGTTGACCAGTGTAGATTTACCTGAACCGGATTTTCCCACAATGGCTGCCGTTTGTCCTGCTTCAATTTTTATTGTCACATGCTCCAATGCATTTCCCAGGCTTTCCCCATAACAGAACGATACATCTTGCAGCTGAATTTCTGGCGGATTCTGCGTAAGTCTGTTGCTGTGAGCCTTATGGGAAATATGAAGCTCCACAGGAGTGTCAAAGATTTCATAAAATTCCTCAGCTACCGAAAACCCCAGATAACTTCCGTGCCAGTACACGTTCAGATCATAAAGCGGCCGCATACTTTCACCCGCCAGAAATAAAATCGTCAGCAGGGCAGGAGCAGTCAGCAGTCCCTGATAAGTATGCCAGGCCGCTATGCCTACGGCCAGTGATGTACCTACAGCACAGAGCAATATGATAATGGCCGAATCTGACAAGGACATTCCTGTATTGTCAATTGATGATTTAGCAAAGCTTTTTGCATCCTTGGCCAAAGCTTCCTTTACTCGTTTGCTTGCATGAAAAGCCTTTAGTGTGCTCATGCCCTGCATGGTATCGATATATTGCGCATTTAAATGGGCATAAGACTGCCAATATTCGATCATTAATTTTGAAATCGCCGGCATAAATAAATGGGGAACAATAATTGCCAGCACGGCAGCAAATAGGATCAGAAGGCTCACCAGCGGATCCACAGTAAAGATATAGCCAATAGCAGCGGTTACCGAAATAATCACCACAAAAATCTGCGGGATGTACTGTACAAGAAAGACTTCAAAGGACTCTACTCCATCGGTAACAAGGGACTGCAAATTGCCGCTGCGTCTGCCGTCCTGATATGCAGGACCAAGGCACAGCAATTTCTCAATTAAAGCCTGTCGGATATTTCCTTTTATCTTAGCCCCCATCTTTTTTACAAATCCTTCTTGATAACGTATCCAAAACACTTTAAAAAGAATCGCAAATAACACTCCGGCAATATACGGTATCATTTCCTGATAGGGGCGCCGGTCAAATACAGCAGCGATCACCCCCGCAATCATAAAAGCCTGCAAAAACCCCGCTGCAACAATGAACAGACCGATCAGTACTTTCAATATCGTTTCTTTCGGTGCCGTTTTAAGAAAAGACGCTAATCGAAGATATGTTCTCATAGGCCTTATTTTTCACCTCCGACGAGGAACGCCGGAGTCAAAGAATGAAGCTCCATTTCCATTTCATTGCAGGTACGCTGATCAATTGAGCAGTCTGCAAATACTTTTGAGAAACCAATGGAAAGCATTTTGTCCAGATCCCATTGAGGGCGAAGTTTATCGCTCATAAACAACTTTTTACTGATTTCATCTCCTTCCTGCTGGTTTTTATGTTCATGAAATTTACGTCCGTATTTTTCTTTGATTTCTTGTTCTTTGGCAATATAAGCTTTTTTCCTTTCTTCATCATACAAGTGCAAATACCAACAAGAATCAAATACCAACAGCCGTCCTCCCGGACGAAGCACGCGCTTCCATTCGTCATAAGCACGGGACGGGTTGTCGAGAGTCCAGGTTAAATTTCTGCACAGTACCAGATCAAAAGAATTATCTTCAAACGTAAGGTTGTGACAGTCCATTGAAAGGAGCACTGCCTCTTTTCCTTCGTCCATTAGATTCTTTTTAGCAAAATGTATCATATTCTCTGTCAGATCAATTCCTGTTACCTTGTGCTTCTCATCTGAAAGGATAATTGGAAAAAATCCGGGGCCTGTTCCTATATCCAATATATCCAAGTCTTCTTTCTGCGGAGCATATTCTAATATAAGCTCTCTCCATGCCTTCCGATGAAAGTCTTTCAATTCTTTTTCGATTCCTATGCTGTAGCATTCCGCTTCGCCTTCCCAATAGTTTTTAATTCTTTCGTTAAACTGCATGTTTTTCTCCCCATATAATAAGCTTGCAGCTGGAAATTCAGCTGTAAACCTATTACTTCCTTTCTTAATCTTTATTTTTTAATTGAATGTCTTCTTCGGATTAGTGATATGCA
>DKLE01000152.1 GCA_002455605.1 Firmicutes bacterium UBA6648 | reverse complement strand
TGGCTTTCAGTTCTAAGTCTTCTCAGGCTCCAAGAGCTGTAGCAGTTCCGTATGACAAGGGTAGCAGATAAGACGACAGACAGAATAGATATGAAAGAGGTTATAATGGGATTTTTACCTATAACGAATGAAGAATGTAAAGCAAGAGGCTGGACACAGCCGGATTTTGTTTTGATAACAGGGGATGGCTATATTGACCATCCCTCTTTTGGTACGGCTATAATAAGCCGGCTGTTAGAAAGCCGGGGATATAAGGTTGCAATTCTACCGCAGCCGGACTGGAACAGTAAGAACGATTTTATGCGGTTCGGAAGACCAAGGCTGGGCTTTCTTATCAATGCAGGAAATGTGGATTCCATGGTAAATCATTATTCTGTATTTAAGCATAAGAGAAAAACAGATGCCTATTCTCCGGGCGGTGTGACCGGAAAACGTCCCAATCGTGCTGTGATTGTTTACAGCAATAGAGCTAGGGAGGCCTACAAAGATATTCCCATTATTATCGGAGGAATTGAAGCAAGCTTGCGTCGGTTAGGCCATTATGATTATTGGGACGATCGGGTAAGAAGATCCATTTTGCTGGACGCTAAGGCAGATATATTGATTTATGGAATGGGAGAGCGGGCGGTCATTGAGATTGCAGAGGCTTTAGATTCCGGTATTGAAGCTCAGGATATCGGCTGGATTAGAGGAACTTGTGTTAAGGCAAAAGAAATTTATATGGATGATGAAACACAGGTTTTACCTGAATTTGAGCAGATTACAGGGTCAAAGCAGGCTTATGCTGAAAGCTTTGCCATTCAATATAAAAACAATGACTATATTACCGCTAAACGGCTGGTGGAAAAATATGATGAGCGTTTATTTGTGGTGCAAAATCCTCCTCAGCCTCCGCTGGAAACACAGGAGCTTGATGATATTTATGAATTGCCGTATGAAGGGACGTATCATCCTTCTTATGAGGATCAGGGAGGGATTCCGGCCATTAAAGAAGTTGAATTCAGCATTATAAGCAGTCGAGGCTGTTTTGGAGGATGTTCTTTCTGTGCTTTAACCTACCATCAGGGAAGACAGGTAAGAGGAAGAAGCAAAGCTTCTATTGTCAAGGAAGGGAAACGGCTGACAGAACTGCCGGGATTCAAGGGGTATATACACGATGTGGGCGGACCCACTGCAAATTTTAGGGATGCAGCTTGTGAAAAACAGCTGACGAAAGGCGTATGCACTCACAAGGACTGTCTCTATCCTCATCCCTGCAGTCAGATGAATGTGGATCACCGAGAATATTTGGAAGTGCTCAGAGAACTCCGCAGCATTAAAGGTATAAAAAAAGTATTTATTCGTTCCGGCGTAAGATTTGATTATGTGATGGCAGACAAAAGTGAAGAATTTTTACGGGAGCTGTGCAAGTACCATGTAAGCGGGATCCTTAAAGTGGCTCCGGAGCATGTTTCAGACCGAGTACTGTCTTATATGCACAAACCTGAAAAGAAGGTTTTTCAAGAGTTCAGCAGAAAATATAAAAAAATCAATGAACAGCTGGGATTAAAACAGTTTTTAATTCCCTATTTAATTTCTTCTCATCCGGGAAGTACTTTAGAGGATGCTATTGAACTTGCAGTATTTTTGAGCGATAATGGATTTGTACCGGACCAGGTTCAGGATTTTTATCCCACCCCGGGAACTTTAGCTACCTGCATGTATTATACGGAATTGGAACCGCTGACTATGCAGCCTGTTTATGTAGCTAAAAGTCTGGAAGAAAAAAAGATGCAAAGAGCTTTAATTCACTTTAATAAACCGGAAAATCAGGATTTAGTAAAGGCGGCACTGATTAAAGCGGGGCGGCAGGATTTATTTGGGAAACTTCTGCGAGGTGCAGGAAAATCACAAAGTCCAAGAAAAGAAGAAACTGGTTTAAATAAAGGACGGAAGCGTTTAAAAAATAGTAATAAAAAAAGGAGCTAATTTATGAGCTTGATTTATCAGCTTGCAGAAATAATCGATGATTGCAGAAGGGAATATGAGAATATTCTACAAGAGATGAAAGAAAAAAGTTCTTTTGAAAGATTTAAAACGGTAGAAATTTATGGAAGCGTTGAATCAGCTGAAAATAATATTTTAGCCAGAGGTGATAATCTTCAATTCATGAATTATCTTGCTTCACAGGAACAATTCCGAGGTAAAATAAAATTAATCTATGCGGATCCACCTTTTTTTTCAAAGGCCGATTATGCTATGCAGATAAAAATCAATACGGAGTGCATGAAAGGAACAACTAAATTAAAACAGACTGTCTATACGGATCTATGGAAAGAGGGGATGGAGTCATATCTGAGGATGATAGGCATAAGACTATTTATGATGCGTGATTTGCTTACAGAGAATGGATGCATTTGGATGCATTTGGATTGGCATGTTGTTCACTATGTAAAGGTTCTCATGGATGAGATTTTCGGAATGGATAACTTTGTCAATGAGATCATATGGAATTATAAATCGGGTGGCACAAGCAGCAGGCGTTTTGCAAGGAAACATGATACGCTGTTATTCTATGGGAAAGGGGATAATTATTATTTTACTCCCCAGAAAGAAAAATCCTATAATAGAGGATTTAAGCCTTATCGGTTTAAAGGTGTAGAAGAATTCCAAGATGAAGTGGGCTGGTATACACTTGTGAATATGAAAGATGTTTGGCAGTTGGATATGGTGGGAAGAACTTCTTCGGAAAGAACCGGTTATGCTACCCAGAAGCCAGAACTGTTGCTGGAAAGAATTTTAAAAAGCTGTACTCAAGAAGGTGATTTGTGTGCTGATTTTTTTGGGGGGTCAGGAACCTTGGCTGCTGTTGCTCATAAGATGGAAAGAAGATGGATAACATGTGATGTGGGAAAGATCGCAATAGCCGGTATAAAGAAGAGGGCGCTGCAAAGAGGAGCAAAGTTTATGGTCCTAAAAGAAAATACGGAAGAAAAGGAGACTGGAAGCCTTCAGGCTGACATAGAAACGCAAGAGGATTCCTTGTGTGTGCGATTACATAGTTATCGATTATCGGAAGAATATATTAAAAACATGGGGCAGAAAGAACAAGAAACGGTAAGTACTATAGTTCGGAAGGATTCTTTAAGCCTGATAGATTACTGGAGCGTGGACTTTAATTATAATGGAAAAATCCATATGCCCGAAAAAATTCTACAAAGGGACAAAACAATATTAGAAAGATCCATAGCAGGCATGTCTCATACGGGGCTTATTAATGTTTCTTGTGTGGATGTATTTGGAAATGTCATTCAAAAAACATTAAAATTGACTGTTCAATAAGGAGGAGCTATTATGAAAAAAATCACGGAGGAGAGGGTTAAAAATCTCGTAGTGGACTTTATTTTAATATTAATTGCATGTTGTTTAGGGGCCTTTGCAACGGTTTCAATTATGCTGCCAAATGGTTTATCCAGCGGAGGCCTGACCGGTGTTATCCGAATCCTTCACAATTACCTGCCCTTGGATTTCTCGGCCATGTATTACATAGGTGCTCTTATTATATTAGCCATTTGTGCAATAGTTTTAGGCCTTAAAGAGGCTAAAAAAATAGTACTGATGTCCATTATGTATCCCACGGTGATGGTAGTGTTCGAGCAGATGAATTTTCAGCTGCTGGAAGAAAAGGATATGTTTTTGGCAGCCATATACTGCGGAATTTTTTCCGGTATATGCAGTGGAATTGCTTTTTCCAGAGGGTATTCCTCCGGAGGATCGGATACGGTGGCTAAAATAATACAAAAAAAATTATTTCCTCATGTCAGCTTAAGCAAGCTTTTAATGGCTATAGATGCTGGGGTTATTGTTACCTCTGGTTTTGTATTTGGCAGAAACATCGCCTTGTATGCGCTGGTTACAACAGTAATTATTTCTAAAACCATCGACTTTATTTTATTCGGTCTGGCAACTAAAATTATTCAAGTAGAAATTATTACAGAAAAACCGGAGGAAATTTCCGATTACATCATGAATGATATGGAGAGAGGGGTTTCCATAGAAAATATAATCGGTGCTTATTCAGGGAAGCAGAAACAAAAATTATTAATTCTATGCTCGCCGAGAGAGGGAATTTTGCTCAGACAGCATGTAGCAAAAGCGGATCCAAAGGCTCTTGTTACCATTATACATGTGGATTCGGTTTGGGGAAACGGAAACGGATTTAATGATATTGACAAAGAATTAAATGCCTGAAGCTCTATAATTTAACTGTTGATTGGAGGAGGAGTGTATATGAGTGGTAAAAAAGCTGCGGCGATTATCGCAATTTTTATTTTGGCTGTACTGGCATGCATGTTTTTCTTTGGCGGTAATATAAAACAATACGTTGTGAGGCAGGGTGCCATTGATCAGATCAATAAATCTTTGGAAATGAGCTTGAACCTTAAAAGTGGAAATTTGGAAACAGAGATCCTGGAAGGCAGCTATTATCCAAAGGATGCACCAAGAGAAATTCAAACCACGTTTGAGGTAGATAAACCGAATAAGGACAAGAATACTCGAAATATTAATTTTGATGTGGTTTTTACTTATGCGTCCGGGCAGAAAGATGTGAGCAATATTACCAACTACGAGGGATTGTATTTAAACATATATTACCCTTTTTCCAGATACAATAAAATAAATGAAGAAACAGTGAAATCCGTAGAAGTAAATAAGACGGCAAAAGGGAAAGAGTATATTATTTATTATAAGGACAGTCACCTTTCCAGAAGAATGGAATGGGAGTACTGCAAAGTACAGTCAGATTACGAATATTTTTTAATTGATAAAAATGATGTAATTCTGCAATACATTAGTGAAACCCGTTTTAAACAGAAAGATGAAAGAGCCTCTGACTGGGTGGACGGAAAAAGCTATCTGAAGGTTGAATTAAAAGATTATACTCTTGTGAAATAAAAAGGCAATTTAAACGAAGAAAGGAATTTAGCATGAATGAAAACGTGATTACTAAAAAAACCTCTTATTTGATTAAAAGGTTTGTTCCATATTTTAAAAAATACAAATGGGTTCTGGCTCTGGATTTGTTTTGTGCAACTCTAACGACTTTGTGCGATCTGGTACTTCCTTTAATCGTAAGATTTATCACGAATAAAGGAATGAATGACATAGAAAGCTTAACTTTGCAGATGATCCTGAGCTTAGGAACTCTATATTTGGTCCTTCGGCTGATAGATGTGATAGCGAATTATTATATGGCAAATGTAGGCCATGTAATGGGCGCCCAAATCGAAACGGATATGCGTAAAGATTTGTTTGCTCATATGCAGGAGCTCTCTTATTCTTATTATAGCAATACGAAAATCGGCCAGCTGATGGCGAGAATTACCAGTGACTTATTTGATATTACTGAATTTGCTCATCATTGTCCGGAGGAATATTTTATAGCGGCACTTAAAATTGTTGCATCATTTATCATCCTGTGTTCGGTGGATGTTTGGCTTACCATAATAATTTTTGCCATTCTTCCCATTATGATTATCTGCTCCATGCAGTTTAACGGAAGAATGAAATCTGCATTTAAGAAGCAAAGAAATCAGATCGGAGAAATTAATGCTCAAGTGGAAGACAGCCTGTTGGGTATTCGAGTCTCTAAATCCTTTGCCAATGAAGAAATAGAGAAGGCAAAATTCGAAGAAGGAAACGGCCGATTTTTAGGAGTGAAAAAAGAAGCGTATAAGTATATGGCCGGATTTCAAGGAACGGTAAGATTATTTGACGGCATCATGTACATTATAGTTGTGGTAATTGGCTCTATTTTCATGATAGACGGAAAAATTTTAGCATCTGATTTGGTAGCTTATTTGCTTTATGTGGTTATGCTTTTGAATTCCGTGAGAAGAATTGTTGAATTTACTGAGCAATTCCAACGGGGAATGACGGGGATTGAGCGTTTTATCGAAGTAATGGATGAACCCATCGAGATTGATGATGCAGAGGACGCGGTAGAACTGCCGATACTCAAAGGAGAAATTGTCTTTGATGATGTAAGCTTTAAGTATTTTGACAGCGACAGTATACTGGAGCACATTAATTTAAATATTAAGGCCGGAGAAAATGTGGCCTTTGTGGGACCCTCCGGTGCAGGAAAAACCACGTTATGCAACTTAATACCACGATTTTACGATGTGACTTCGGGGAAAATTTTAATTGACGGTTTTGATATAAAAAATGTTACGATAAAATCCCTGCGATCACAGATTGGAATGGTTCAGCAGGATGTATATTTATTCTCGGGAACTGTATATGAGAATATTGAATATGGCAGACCGGGAGCTTCTAAGGAAGAAATTATAGAGGCAGCGAAGCTGGCGGGAGCCCACGAATTTATTAGCCAGTTATCGGAAGGATACAACACCTTTGTGGGTGAACATGGAGTTAAGCTTTCCGGCGGACAAAAACAGCGGATCAGTATAGCCAGAGTATTTTTAAAAAATCCGCCTATTCTTATATTGGATGAAGCAACTTCTGCTCTGGATAATGAGAGTGAGATGCTTGTGCAGGAATCCCTGGCGAAATTGGCAAAGGGCAGAACCACACTTACTATTGCTCATCGATTGACCACCATACGAAATGCAGATAGAATTATGGTTCTTACCGACAATGGAATAGAAGAGCAGGGAAACCATGAAGAGCTGATAGAGAAAAATGGAATATATGGGAAATTGTATCAAATGTATAAGCGGTAAAAAAGTCTGAACAAACAAATAGCATATTAGTTATTTTGTAACTAATATGCTATTTGTTTATACCGGATTTGCTTTTACTTTGCCGCTTTTTGCTTTACCTTGTATTTCAGGAACAGGTTCCTGGTCATTTTTAGGAAAATGTGATTTTCGGTTGCTCTCTGTTCCATGAGGTTCTTTTGGATCGGGTCTTTTCATTCCTGCTTTAGCCATAATCATATCCTTTCTTTATTCGTGAGTTTTGATAAAAATAAGTCAATATTTTCTTCTTCTTTCTGAAGATTAGAGTTGGTTCTGCCAAGTCGGTCGCATAGTCCCAGAAGTGCTACCTCATGTAAATCGGTTCGGTTCTTTAAACCCTTTATATCACTGTAAGGCATGTTTTTGATTACAAATAAAATGTGCATATGAAACCGAGCAAGGGCAGACACTTGCTCCGTAAAAGTTTCAGGAGCGTCCACGGCCAGTAAAAATTTTTTAGAAAGTTTTTCGCCGATTTTATCATGGTCATAGGCCGTTAATTTACCTCGCCGCAGCTTGGTGGCAGCGGGCTTTCCAATGTCGTGAAGCAATGCAGCCCACATAAAAACTTTGGGATTCACACTTTCCATTTTCCGTTTAGCAGCCTCATCGATAACCAGCATAGTGTGATTCCATACATCACCTTCCGGATGATGAAAAGGATCCTGTTCTGTTTTTTTTAAATCCAATAGCATATTAAAAGGATATTTTTCAAATTCCGGTAAAACGGATATTTCATTTAAATATGCAGAAGGATGTTTCTCATGCAATAAATGATCATCTATTACATGAAATAATTTTTTTTCCACTGTCATAGTAGCACCTCAATATTACTTATTATTCTATGTTAATGAAGAAATATTCTATTAAAAGTTTGTTTTATCATATATAATATATTAAAACAGGAATAAACAGAAGAGATGAAATTTTATAGAAATAGGGGGGCGGCAAAATGGAAAATACCTCTTTAATAATAAGGCCGTGCAGCATAAATGATAAAGAAGCATGGATCGAACTAAATCGGGAATTCATGGCATATGAAATTCAGGACGCTGATTTCTGGAACAACACAGCCTCCAATTCTTATGACAGGTTTTCTTTAACCTTTGATGAAGCGTTGAACCATCCGGAATGGATTACTCTTTTAATTCTTGAGCAAGAGCATCAGATTATGGGTTTTGCCAACCTTATGACCATTTATAGTGTATGGAGCCATGGAAAAGCATTAATTTTAGACGATCTATATATAAAACAAGAGGCTAGAGGAAAAGGAATCGGCAGAGTGATGATGGAATATATTGAGACGCTGGGCAAAGAGAAGGGATATAAGCGGCTGCAATTTCAATCAGAAGATTCCAATCCGGATGCACACAGGTTTTATACCAAATTGGGGTATGCTTCAGAGGCTATGAAATTTTATGTTAAATATTTGTAGGGGAATGGGATAATGCAATGTAAGCTATCAAAAAAATGCACAAAAAATGCTGTTTTAGCAGGATTGTTAATTCTAATTATGCTGACGGCATTTCCTTTTATTATCAATCAATTAGTAATAAAAAATACGGCTTCGGCCATAATCGGAGAAATGAGGCAAGAGAAGGAAGTGAGCTTTTTAAACGAAGGACAAGCATCCTTTGTAAACTTGAATGCAGACTGCATTCTTGTTCTAGGTGCCGGATTGAAGCCTGACGGAACGCCGAACCATATGCTGGAGGACAGGCTGGAAGCCGCTTTGACGTTATATAAAGAGGGCGCTGCCCCTAAATTGCTTTTAACGGGAGATCACGGTCAGGATGAATATGATGAAGTAAATGCAATGAAAAATTATATGCTGGATCATGAGGTTCCAGAGGAAGACATCTTTTTGGATCATGCGGGTTTCTCCACCTATGATTCCATGTACCGGGCAAAAGCTATCTTTGAAGTAAATACTGTCCTTGTTGTTACTCAAAAATATCATCAATACAGGGCTTTGTATATAGCTGAAGAAATGGGGTACAAGGCATATGGCATCTGCTCGGATCAAAGAACTTATGCCGGTCAGCAGGCCCGGGATATTCGTGAGTTTCTCGCCAGGAACAAGGACTTTTTTAAGGCTTTATGGAAGCCGCAGCCTGCTTATCTAGGCGATGCGATACCTATTAGCGGCAGTGGCCTTGAGAGCTGGGACTAATCAGCACATATTAGTTGACAATAGAAAGTAAAGGGGTAAGTAAATTGAAAAGACATTTTAAAATCATCTTTTGCTTGGGAATTCCTATGGGGATTCTGCTGGCGGTTATAAAAAATTTCTTAAATATTGATGATGAAACCTTTTGGAACGTATACATCATCGTAGGGGGTATAGTAATTGTAGGTGCTGTTGGGATTAATGTACTGTATCAGATTCGTTTTGTAAAAAGAATAAAAAACATGGTAAATCAAGCAAAAGAACAGAACGATTTCGACGGGTTTAATGACGAAATAGAAAAGCTATTAAAAAAATATAAAGCCAGGTATAATCAACTCTATTTAAAATTTAATCTTTGCTACGGACTGTCAAAGAAAAAAGAATATGAAAAGGGATTGGAAGTTCTCAAATCCATAGATTATAGGAGTGTAAAGGGAATGAATAAAATTATTTATCATTTAGATTTGGCGTATTTTGAATTTTATTTAGGCAATTATGAAGAGGCCGTTAGGATTATTGAAGAAAATAATAAAGAATTTATGAAATTTAAAAACAATTTACATATCGGTAAGAATATTGCTGCAAATACTATTTATTATCATATTGCAAAAAAAGATTATCAAAAATCCCAGGATTTATTGAGAGAAGCAGAAATTAAATGGACAGATAAAGAAATGAAGGAAGAGTGGGATATGCTGAATGAAATAATAAATAAGCAGACGGAAGGAACATTGAAGGATGGCGGAATATGAAAGAATAGTGCAGCCCTTTGAACCGGTTTACGATCAAAATGCCAAAATATTAATTTTAGGGAGCCTTCCTTCTGTAAAGTCAAGAGAAAACGGATTTTATTACGGGCATCCTCAAAATCGGTTTTGGAAGGTTATAGCAGCAGTTTATGACAGAGAGGTTCCTCAAACTATTCTGGAGAAAAAAGAATTGCTGCATAAATGTGGGATTGCAGTATGGGATGTTATTGAAAGCTGTGAGATAAAGGGATCCAGCGACAGCAGTATCCGAGAAGTGGTCACTGCGGATTTTCAAGTTGTTTTAAGAAAATGTAATATTAAAAAGATATTTGCTAATGGAAAAACTGCGGAGAGGTTATACAATAAATTTGGAAAGCTTCAGACAGGACGGGAGATTATTGTACTTCCTTCAACAAGTCCGGCAAATGCGGCGTACTCTTTAGAGAAATTGATTCAGCAATGGTCTGTCATCAGGGAATAAGGGGAGTGCTTAAAAGAAGAGAAGGAGTTTGATTTGAGGAGAGAATGCAGGGGAATTCTGTTGATTCTGGTTACCGGCTGTTTGCTTATGGCAATTATAGATGGTATCTGGCAGCCCGGATATGCAGTAAAATCAGTATGGAAAATAGTTATTTTTTTAGGAGTACCCGTACTTTATAGCTTAAAGAATAAAGATATTCGTTTAATAGAAGTATTCTCCGTTAAACGAAAGGGCATCGTTACTTCAATCTTAATAGGGATCGGCGTTTATGCTTTTATACTGGCATGTTATTTTACTATAGGAAGCTATTTTGATTTTTCCAAGGTGACGGATGCATTAAGTGAAGGGGTGGGGGTTACAAAAGATAATTTTATATTTGTTGCAATTTATATTTCTTTTATTAATTCTCTTCTGGAAGAATTTTTCTTTCGGGGCTTTGTCTTTCTCAATCTACGTCGCTTGGCGGACAGAAAATTTGCATATATAGTCAGTTCCTTTGCCTTTTCAGTTTATCATGCAGCGATAATGACAGGGTGGTTTTCCGTTTGGTTATTTGCACTTTTGCTTTTCTCATTGATGGCGGCAGGAATAATTTTTAACCGGCTGAACGAAAAACAGGGAAATATATATACATCGTGGTTTGTCCATATGTTTGCAAATTTTGCCATCAATACGGTGGGGGTTATCCTATTTAAAATAATTTAAGAAGATGTCTGGTGAAACAGGATTGAAAAATTTATTGTATGAGAGCATAATAAAAATATGTTCAACGAAAGGGGAAAATAGAATAATGAAGAATTTTATGAAAAAATTTACTAGTATCGGTTTAATGATTATGTTGTTGATTTCTGCTGTTCCTGCAATATGGAGTTTTGCAGATACCGGATATAAAGATGTGCCGTCTGACAGCTGGGCAGTTCAGGCCATAGAGGAAGCCGGAAAATGTGGATTAATGCAGGGTCAGTCGGAAGGTGAGTTCGGATATGGAAAGACCATTACGAAAGCAGAATTTGCAACAATTCTATGTAATATGCTGAAATGGAAGGCTGTAAGTCCGGAGCAGCCGTCATTTTCTGATGTGGCTAAGGACAAGTGGTACTATTCTTATATTGAAACTGCATTAGCTAATAATGCCATCGAAAAAAATGGCAGTTTTTTACCGGATACACCGATTACGAGAGAAGAAATGGCAGTGATGTTTGTGAAGGCGTTAGGTCTTTCTGATGCTGCAAAAACGGCAGAGTCTTTTTCTCTTCCGTTTACAGATGTAACAGCCAATAAAGGTTATATCGGTGTGGCTTATGATATCGGTATGATTACAGGTATTTCTCAAAATTCCTTTGCACCTGCAAACACGGCGAAGCGTGAAGAAGCAGCAGCTATGCTGACCAGAGTATATACCAAATATTATGGCAAAACAGATTTTTTACATAGTTTTTATGCAATTTCGTCTTATTCACAAAAAAGTTTGATCAATGAAATGAATGCTGTGACTTTTGGATGGAGTGCAATGACAAATGATTCCAAAGGAGTTTGGCTGAATACCGGAAGTGACGGCGGAAATGAATTTAAGATTCCCTCCGGTTATGAAGATATTGTCTCTTATGTAGCAAGCAATGGAACGAAGGCACATCTGGGGGTATATATGGATACTTCAGACGGTGTCAAGGATTTACTTCTGAGTGCCGACAAGCGCAAGGCGGCAGCAGAAGCTATCATGGCAGAATTGAGTAAGAACTATGAAGCAGTGGGAAGAAATCCTTATAGCGGAGTTACTATAGATTTTGAAGGTCTAAAGGGTCAGGAAGTAAA
>DKLE01000178.1 GCA_002455605.1 Firmicutes bacterium UBA6648 | reverse complement strand
AAATTCACTGTCATCAATAGAAATATTCCATTCCTTCACAGCATACTTTTTCTCTTCTGCCGCTTTCTGTTCTCTCTCCTTTTTCTCCTGCTCATCAGCGGCAGCCAGATCAATTTTTTCTAATTTTTCTTTTAAAAGTTTATTGATGGTCTGAGGGCTGGCTTTTCCCGAAAGCTTTTTCATTGCTTGCCCCACTAAAAATCCAAAGGCTTTCTGTTTTCCAGTTTTATAATCTTCAATGGATTTCGGATTTTCTTCTAATGCTGCTTTTACGGCTTTTTCTATCAGCTCTTTGTTTTCAATGGCCAGCAAACCATTTCCCTCCACATACTGGAGTGGATCTGTATTGTGATCAAATACTTCCTCAATAACTTGTTTTGCAATGTTTCTGTTAATCTTCCCATCAGCAGTCAGACGTACCACAGCAGCAAGCTTCTTGGCATCAACCAAAATGTTTTCCGGCTCTACTCCCCGATCTTTAAGCAGTCTTAAGATATCCCCTACAACAAAGTTCGCGGTGAGCTTTGCATCGCCAGACTTCTCTGCAACTGCCTCAAATAATTCTGCAACCTCTTTCGCAGCTATAATAGTTTTGGCTATATCTTCCGACAAGCCCATCTCCCTTTGATATCGTTCCCTTTTTTCCATAGGAAGTTCCGGCATCGAATCTCTCAATTCAGCAATCCATGGTTCATCAATGGAAACCGGAAGCAAATCCGGATCCGGAAAATATCTATAATCCTGAGCATTTTCTTTGGAACGCATGGCATAGCTCTCACCTGCCTCATCGTCCCATCTTCTGGTTTCCTGAGTAACTATTCCTCCGGACTCCACAAGCTCCATCTGCCTCTTACTCTCAAATTCTATTGCTCTTTGAATAGCTTTAAAGGAGTTCAGATTCTTCATTTCCGTTCGCGTACCCAATTGCTCCGCACCCTTCGGCCGAACAGACAGGTTGACATCAGCCCGCATGGAACCTTCCTGCATCTTGCAATCTGAAACACCCAAATATCGAAGCATTTGCTGTAAGCTTTCAAGAAAAGCCACCACCTGTTGAGCATTTCTGAAATCCGGATTGGTAACAATTTCTATCAAAGGTACACCACAGCGATTGTAGTCCACCAAGGTACCGCCAACATCATGTACTAATTTACCCGCATCTTCTTCCATGTGTATCTCACAGAGTGTAATTCTGCTGGTTTCTCCGTTCACCGCAACGTCCATATAGCCATTTCGGCAAATTGGATGATAGAGCTGAGAAATTTGATAATCCTTTGGTAAATCCGGATAAAAATAGTTTTTTCTGTCAAATCTGTTTTCTCTATGAATATGACAGTTTAGTGCCAGCCCTGCTTTAATGGCATTGTTTACAACCTCTTTATTTAAAACAGGAAGACTTCCCGGTAAGCCCAAGCACACAGGACATACATGAGAATTGGGTTCACCGCCGAATTCTGTACTGCATCCGCAGAAAATTTTCGTTTTCGTGGCCAGTTCAACATGGACTTCCAGTCCCATAACAATTTCATACTGCATTATAAAATTCCTCCTCTCTTATGAAAATTAGTCACCTGCTGAAAAGCATAAGCTGCTTTTACCAAAGCGGGTTCGGAGAAATTATTGCCTATCAGCTGCATTCCCACAGGCATATTGTTTTCATCAGAAATGCCGCAGGGCAGAGCTACTGCCGGAATTCCAGCCAGATTAACGGAAACTGTATAGATATCTGCCATATACATGGCAAGGGGATCAGAAATCTGCTCTCCTATTTTATAAGCAGCAGTGGGACTGACTGGGCTTAAAATCATATCATATTTTTCAAAGGCTTTATTAAAATTTTCTTTTATCATGGTTCTTACCTGTAAAGCCTTCTTATAATACGCGTCAAAATATCCTGAGCTCAGGACGAAGGAACCCAGCATAATTCTCCTCTTCACCTCCGAGCCAAAGCCCTCACTTCTGGATTTGTAGTAAGTCTCCCGTAAGTCCTTGGCGTTCTTGGAACGAAATCCATATTTGATACCATCATATCTGGAAAGATTAGAGCTGGCTTCCGCACAGGCTACAATATAATAAGCCGGAACCGCATATTCAATTCCAGGCATTTCAAATTCTTGGAGCTCAGCTCCAAGCCCTCTCAATACCCCTGCACCTGCCAGAATCTTTTCACGAACTTCATGATTTATTCCGCTGCCAAAATAGTTGATTGGGATACCGATTTTCATTCCTTTCAAATCCTCCCGATAGGAATCTGAAAAATCAAAAGGTCTCTCCATTACTGAGGTACTGTCTCTTTTATCCGTACCGGAGATAAGAGTCAATATTTCTGCACAATCCTGCACATTTTTCCCGATAGGACCTATTTGATCCAGTGAAGATGCATAAGCCATCAATCCATATCTTGAAACACTGCCGTAAGTAGGTTTTATTCCGGTCAGATTACAAAAGGCACAGGGCTGACGGATCGAGCCTCCTGTGTCCGAGCCTAAGGCATAAGGGGCCATATTGGCTGCAACAGCTGCTGCGGAACCGCCTGAAGAACCTCCCGGCACATACTCCATATTCCAAGGATTTTTCGTAATACCAAAATACGAGGTTTCCGTTGAACCCCCCATGGCAAATTCATCCATATTGGCTTTTCCCAGTACGACAGCTCCGGCTTTCTCTAATTTTTCCATAGCCCCTGAGCTGTATGGGGGCACAAAATTTTCCAGCATCTTGGACGCCGCAGTGGTCTTTATTCCCTTTGTGCATATATTGTCCTTCACAATCACCGGAACACCGGCAAGGGGTGATATGTTTTCACCGTTATTAATCCTTTTTTGAATGGACTCTGCGGTTTTAACAGCTTCTTCTTCGTTTACAGTCAAAACCGCATTAATATTACCATTATTATTATTTATTTCCCCTAAATAATACTTGGTTACTTCTTTACAACTTACTTCCCTATTCCTAATGAGCCTGCCGATTTCCACCGCAGACAAAGCTCTCAGCTCTTTTACCGCCACCTTTGCACCTTCTTTCTACTCAACTGTTTTGTGTACTCTGAAATAATCGCCTTTACTTTCCGGAGCATTCAGCAGTACCTCTTCCCGCCTGTCACCGTTTGTTACCTGATCCTCCCGAAAACAATTGTGATTGTCAAAGGGATGGGACATTTCGCTCATATCCTTTGTATCAAGCTCATTCAGCTTGTCCATATAATTTAAAATATCCGTTAAATCCTTTTTTGCCTGTTGTTTTTCGTCTTCCTCCAATTCCAATCTGGACAAATCACTGATATAATCAATCAGACTGTCTGTTATAATCATAATTTGGTCCTCCTTCTCCTCCATCTCTATTTTATTATTGCCATAAAAAATATACGTTATAGCATACCACTTTTAATTTCATTTCGCAACTTTTTTAGTGTTTGTCTCACTATTTTTATTGTATTTTTTATGTATTAAAAACAAAAATGACGCTGATACGTCATTTTTGTCCGGTTATAAATTAGTATATCCCATCAGATATTTATCCACTTCTCTTGCCGATTCT
>DKLE01000242.1 GCA_002455605.1 Firmicutes bacterium UBA6648 | reverse complement strand
AAAACTATTATACGAGGAGTGATTTCAAGTGAAAGAGCATGATGATGTCTATAAATGGCTGTCCTTGTTCGTGGTTTTAATAGGGACTTTTATGAGTGTGCTCAGCAGCAGTCTGATTAATCTTGCCTTGCCTAAAATGATGTCTGTTTTTGGTGTTACTCTATCCGATATTACTTGGGTAGTGACCGCATATACCCTGGCCATGGGAGCGGTAGTTCCCTTAACTGGCTTCTTAAGCGATACCATCGGATTAAAGAAGTTGTATATTCTGGCACTTACATTGTTTACCTTAGGGTCTGCTTTATCTGGAATGGCATGGAGTAACAGCGCCATGATCATGTTCAGGGTGGTTCAGGCTATCGGAGGAGGCTTGATGAGCCCTGTGGGTATGTCTATTGTTTACGCTATTTTCCCCCTTGAGGAGAGGGGAAAGGCATTGGGAATCTGGGGGGTAGCGGCTATGGCGGCTCCGGCCCTGGGGCCTACCTTAGGAGGGTATATTCTTTCCAACTTAGATTGGAGGCTTTTGTTTTACATTAATGTTCCTATTGGTATATTTGGAATTTTTTTTGCTGTCATGCTTCTGAAGGAAACCAATAAAAAGCCTTACGAGGGTAATTTTGATATACTGGGATTATTAACATCGGTAGTGGGGATTGTATGTACCTTATATGTGATAGGCAAGTGGTCTTCGATAAACTGGAAAGAAATTCACTATCCCATTCTGCTGACAGTGGGGATTTTCAGTTTAATCTTATTTGTCATTAATGAGCTGACACACCCCAACCCTTTGCTGGATCTAAGGGTACTGAAAATCTATGATTACAGTTTGAGTCAAATCATCAGCTGTGTTACGGTAATGGCCTTGATGGGCGGAAGCTATATTCTTCCCTTGTATCTGCAAAATGTGAAAGGCTATACGGCTATGCAAAGCGGTATCACTATGCTTCCGTCAGCCATTGCGGCAGCTATAACCATGCCCATAAGCGGCGCCATCTTTGACCGGTTGGGAGCAAAGATTGTAACAATACCGGGACTTCTTATTTTAGTGTGGGGATCTTATGAGCTTTCTTTTTTGAGCATGGATACTTCCCGTGCTATGATTATGATTGTGTCTTTTATAAGAGGGATCGGACTGGGACTGGCAATGATGCCTATCAGTGCGGTGGGAATGAATGCTGTTCCTCTGCATTTGACAGGAAAAGCTTCGGCTCTCACCAATACTCTCAGAAATATATTCAGTTCTATTAGTGTAACAATTGTAGCTACTATGATGACCACAAAGATGAGTGACAATTTTTCACGATTAGCTGAGGAGGTGACCTTGTCAAATCAAGCGGTTACTGGTACAATAAAACAGATGCAGGGGATTTATACGGCATCCGGAATGACTTCTTCGGAAGCACAGGCGTCTGCTTTATCCGCTATCGCGGGCATTCTACAAAAACAAGCTTATCTTGATGCAGTTAACTATACTATCGCTTTTACGGCTGTAGCAGTGCTAGTCGCTATTGTATTGGTATTTATGATGAAAGCCCCGAATCAAAAAGAAATATATAAATGTTAGGAGAATCTGTGTGGAGATAGACAGAACCTCGGAGCAATCGTTGATTGGCTATTCCGAAACCATTATAAAACTTTTAAGGATTATAAGAAAAGAATTGAATGAATACTCCTTCCAAAAGTCAAAGCTCTATGGCTTTACGGGACCGCAATTGTTTTTGGCTTTTATTCTTTACCGGCATCCGGGCATTAGCCTGCAGGAGCTGAGTGAAAAACTGGGATTATCCAAAAGCACGGTTTCCGGTATTGTGGATCGTTTGGTTTGTCAAGGAGATGTCACCAGAGAAATCCCTTCGGAAAACCGCAGGAGTGTAAAACTATTTTTGTCTTCGGATTTTTTAAAGAAATACGATCTGTCAGAAATTAAAATAAGATTTTTAAACGATCTTTTTAAAGATGCTTCCATAGAAGAGCTCAATACGATTATTGAAGGACTGGAAAAATTGTATGAATTAATTCAGAGAAATAATATAAAAACAGTTGAGAAATAAAAGAATAAAATTCCCTTGCAGGTTTAATCTAATGCAAGGGAATTTTTTTGTAAAATTTAATTAGCCAGTTGTTTGGGGAAGGGATCAGTGAGTCGAAACTGCCGGTTTAAGGTCGTTGTTTGTCAATAGATGTTATGATATAATAATAATTTAGAGCACAGAAGTGCAGAAACTAAGAGAAAAGCTACAAGGAGATTTAGATAAATGAACAATTCTATCATAGATATAGCAAAGCAGACAGAAGAATTACTGAATACCTCGGAAATATGCAGAGCAGAAGAAATCCGTGTGAAGACACTGAGAAAGAAGTTGGAATCACAGGACATAACCGTTTCCGTAATAGGGCAGTTTAAAAGGGGGAAAAGTACCCTGGTAAATGCGATTTTAGAAGAAAAGCTTTTACCTGTGGGTATTGTTCCGGTAACCTCTGTAGTAACCAGAATACAGTACGGTGAAAAATCCGCAGCGGTCCATTTTGATAATGGAATCATTCAGCCTATCGATTTTGAAGAGCTGTCAGAATATATTAATGAGCAGGAGAACCCCGGAAACAAACGATGTGTCTCATCGGTGATGCTGCATACGCCGGCCTCCTTTTTAAAGAAAGGCTTAACCTTTGTGGACACCCCGGGAGTAGGATCGGCTCATAAGCACAATTCCGATGCCGCCTATGCCTTTGTAAAGGAAAGTGATGCTGTCATTTTTATGCTTTCCGTAGACAGTCCGATCAATGAAATAGAGATTGATTTTTTGCGCAACGCAAAGGAATACGCCGCTAAATTTTATTTTGCCGTAAATAAAATTGATAATGTGGAAGAGGAAGAGTTGAGTGCCTATCTGGAATATTGCCGAAGGCTTCTTTGCAGCCTGATGGCGGTGGAAAATGTGATGCTGTTCCCTGTAAGTGCCAAGTATGGTACAGGTCTGGAGGAACTAAAAACTAAAATTCAGAGTGACTGCAAAACTTTAGTAAAAGAGATTTTAGAGGATTCAGTGGCCATGAAGCTGAAAGATATAATTGGCTCGGCCATGTCAAGGCTGGATTTATACTGGAATGCATTAAAAATGCCTATTGGTAGATTGGACAGCCGGTTCAATCAAATGAAGGAATGCTTGGCAGAATTAGAAAAGGACAGTAAGGAGATTATATCCCAATTAGATTATGATACAACTAACACCGATTATGTTGGAATATCTAACATGCTTCAAGTAGAACTTAATCAGATGAAGCAGGCATTGTCTTCTTCAGTAGCAGAATTATTTGGCATGGAGTATCATTATGAGCTGACAGAGCTGAATTTGACAGAGAGCTATAAGCTTGACAATTCTCAGGACAGCATAGAAAATCTCAAAGAAAAATTTTTGACTGAAACAAAACAACTGTGTGACGAATTAGAGCATACCTTAAATTTAATTTTGATGTACAGAGAGAAAAATACAATTACAGTAGCAAGACGAATTGAGGATTTAAACAAATTAAATCGCCAGCTGAGAAAACTGAGAACCCTATTATAAAAAGTAAAGATTTTAGATTGATCGGGATGATAGAAAAATGAAAAATTCCTTTGTTAAAAAAACAATAATAACCATTTTGATCATAAGTATCATACCTTTTGCCATTTTTACTGCTATTTTGATAAAAACCGTACAGTCCTTTGAAGAAGAAAGAATTGAGGACAGCCTCAATATGATTATTGTTGAAAAGGTTGAAACCATGAAAAAGGACTTGCAAAAGGTTGAAAACGAAGTGAGTAATCTGGCCCAGTGGGCACAGGCAGCAGGAGAGTATAAGGTAGACACGGCTCAGATCTCCAAAGCTTACAAAAGAAATGAAAAGGATGTTTTGGAGGCACCCGGCAAGGAAACCAGCAGTTATCTGCCGGGCAACATAGCCCTTGATCAGGAAATTGCGGAAGAAATCATGCAGACAGAAGCCATTGTCCCCGCCATGAGAAATATGGTGCAAAACAACAAGGAATTGGCATATGTTTATGTGGTCACTGACAGAGGGTTTATGCGGGTGTACCCGTACCTGGACAATTCTATTTTTGCTCCCAACCACGATCAGCGAAACGATCCCTTTTATCTGATCGCAAAGGAGGATAGCAACCGGGAAGGTGCTAAATGGACAAAGACCTATTATGACTATGGGGGGAATGGCTGGATCATTACCTGCTCTAAACCTTATTATAAAAAAGATGGCAACATAGGCGGAGTAGTATGTGCTGACGTTATTCTCAGTGAGCTGGTTCAGTCAATCGTGGAATTTCGCATAGGAGACAGCGGGTTTGCCTTTGTAATCGATAAAGACGGCGGAGTAATTTATCATCCCGATATGCAGGATATTAAAGGGAAAATGGGGGATATATTCCAGACAAAATATGCAGAAAACTATCAGGAAAGCTCCGCAAGACAAAATATTCTAGGGGAGATGAAGCAAAAAAATTCCGGATTGATCAGTTTTGATGAAGAAGGAAAGCAGAAAGCAATTGTGTTCCAGCGGCTTGACACAATTGATTGGATTATAGGTATTGAAATAGATAAAGAGGAATATTCCGTGGGAAAAGAATATTTAACCATCGGCGTGTGGACCTCTATTTTGAGTCTGCTGCTGCTGATGATATTCCTCGGATCCCTTTTATCAAAGCGCATTAGCACGCCAATATTGCAGTTGACAGAGGATGTTCAGAAAATGGGCGAAGGCAATTTAATTCCCCTGTCTGTAAATACGGAGGATGAAGTCGGTATGCTGGCTAAAGCCTTTAACAGCATGAGCCAGCAGATCAGCGAATATACAGGGGAGCTTATATACAGTAAGAATCAGCTGGAATCCGTATTTAACAGCATTGATGATACCATGCTGATTTTAGATAGGAACTATCAGATTAAGAAGATAAATAAAGTCATAACCGGAAACATACAAAAGGAACCTTGCTACAAGGCTCTCAGAAAGCAGGAGCAGCCTTGCAAAAATAAGAAACCCTGGAGGGGCTGAAGCAGCATAAATCGGAGGTTGTGTTCGATGATGAAATCTTTCATGTGGCCAGTTATCCGGTACTGGATGAATTGGATCAGCTTAAGGAAATTGTGGTTTTGGAAAAAAGCGTCACGGATCAAAAAATATTGGAGAAGGAACTTTTCCAGACAGAAAAGATGGCGGTTATCGGTCAAATGGTTGCTGGGGTTACCCATGAGTTAAAAAGTCCTCTTTCTGTTATCAAGGGTGCCTCTTTTCTGTTAAAGAGCGGAATAGAAGGAGAAGAGGAAAGCGAAGTAATCGGAGAGATCGATGCCAACATAACACGAGCCGAAAAAATTGTCTATAATATGCTGGATTTTTCAAAGTCCTCATGGGGTGAAAATAAAGTACATGACAGCAGGACATTAATGGATCAGATTTATATGCTGGTAAGGCAGGAATGCGTAAGAAAAGGAATTAATGTTTATATAAACATGGGTGAAGAACCGGTGACTATTTATGGAAACAGTGACTCTTTTAAGAATATATTTCTCAATATCATTACCAATGCCATGGAGGCCATGGAAGAGGGCGGAAATCTTACCATTACAGCGGAACATACAGAAGAAAATAAAACTTGTCTGCGTTTCAAAAATACCGGATCAGCAATTGAGGAAGAAAACCTGGGAAAAATATTTGAACCTTTTTTTACCACAAAGGAAAAAGGAACCGGATTGGGGCTTTGGCTGGTATATAAGGAAGTAATAAGAAATAAGGGCAGTATTAAAGTAAAAAATAAGGCTGACGGTGTGGCAGTGGAGATTGTTTTGCCTGCAGAGAAGCCCTTAGAAGAGTGAAACAGTTGAAGAGGTTAATATGTACAGGATTTTAATGATAGATGATGATAAGAGTTTTTTAAAAATATATTCCAAAATAATTGCTGGTAACGGCTATCATGTTCAAACAGAATCAGATATTTCAGACGCCATGGAGCTTCTGGCGAAAGAACATTTTGATATTGTGATTCTGGACGTGGTAATGCCGGAAATAAACGGAGTTGCTTTACTGAAAAAAATAAAAGAAAAGAATCCGGAGCAATTAGTCATGATGCTCACCGGAGAAGGATCTATTGCCGGAGCTGTGGAATCTATGGAAAATGGTGCTTATACTTATATGATAAAGCCTGTTGAAATCGATCAGCTGATTTTAAACATCCGAAAAGCGGAAGAGTTTTTAAAACTGAATGACGAGAATGTAAAGCTTCGCACTCAGTTGAAGGATATGACCCGCAATATGACAGTAGTAGGCTGTTCCAAGGCTATGGATATTTTGAAAGAACAGATAAAGCAAATTGCTCCCACGAATACCAGCGTACTGATAACAGGAGAAAGCGGAACCGGAAAAGAAATAATTGCTAATTTACTGCACTATAACAGTGAGCGGAGAGACGGACCGCTGATTAAGGTAAATTGTTCGGCTTTGGCAGAGACTATATTGGAAAGTGAGCTGTTTGGGCATGAAAAAGGTGCTTTTACAGGGGCTATAGCTACGAAAAAGGGTCGTTTTGAAATGGCCACGGGAGGAACCTTATTTCTGGATGAAATCGGGGATATGCCGTATCCTCTTCAAAGTAAACTGCTGCGGGTGCTGCAGGAGAAAGAAATCGAGAGGGTAGGAGGTAGTAAGACCATAAAGGTAGATTTTCGGCTGATCTGTGCTACGAATAAAGATTTAAAAGAGGAAATCGAAAAAAACAATTTCAGAGAAGATTTGTATTTCAGAATAAATGTAGTCCCTTTGGTGACAACGCCATTAAGAGAGCGGAAGGCTGATATTATTCCGCTGATGGAATATTATTTGGATTGCTATGCGGATGAAATGAGCAAAGGCAGAGTCACATTGAGTGACAGCGCTAAAAGTGTATTGACCAATTATTCTTGGCGGGGAAATGTAAGAGAACTGAAAAATATGGCAGAGAGACTGATTGTTTTCTCAAATGGTCAGGAGATTAAAGAATATATGCTTCCGGAAGAGGTAAGGCAGACAGCTAATCAGCCCGACTCCCAAATGAAAGCTTTTGAAAGTATGGATTTGAGGACGGCGAGAAATCAGTTTGAAAAATGGTATATTACAGAAATCCTCACAAGGAATAACGGAAATATCACGGCTACTGCTGCTCAGATCGGGGTAGCCAGAAAAAATTTGCAGGCTAAGATAAAGCTGCTGGATATAGATAAATCAGCAGAAAAATAATTAAAAACGTATAGCTGCTACGAAAAAGTAGCAGGCAAGGAATAAAAAAGTAGCACCTGATGGTTGTTCTTAAAGGAACAATCATGTATTTAATCCGAGTATGACGGAAAAATATGAAAATTCAGCATAAAATCCTGTATAAATAGTTAGATATTACCATTTTACTGCAAAAAACAATATAAACAGAGTTTGGCACAGAAATTGCTTTTTATAATTGATATAGAAAGCAATTTTTTTATTAAAAACTTTTTATCAGTTTATCTAAGAAAGGAGAATTCAAATGACTGAGCAAACACAGAATGCAAGCTCCAATCAACAGCTTAAAAGGGTGCTCAAGCTGAAAGATTTAGCAATTTACGGAATCGCATTTATGACTCCTATCGCGCCGGCTTACATTTATGGAAGCGCATCGGCAACGACGGGAGGTACCCTGGCGATGGCTTATCTGATCGCTATGGTGGCTATGCTGTTTACCGCTACAAGCTATGGAAAGATGGCAGGAGCTTTTCCTGTAGCTGGTTCTACTTATTCCTATACCCAAAAAGGTATCAATCATCATTTAGGCTTTTTTGCCGGGTGGGCTATTTATCTAGACTATGTACTGGTACCGTTAATTGTTTTTATCACAGGAGCCCTTTATGCCAATGCCGCAGTGCCTGAAGTTCCATTTTTTGTTTGGGTGCTGATCATTGCAGGAGTGGTGACTGTTGTTAACTGCATTGGGGTACAAATGGCAGCTAAAACAAATTTAATTCTGGTAGCAGTAATGGGAGCTATTGTAGTCATGTTCATCATGGTGTGTGCCAAAGCTGTTATGGGAGGTGCAGGAGAAGGGGTGCTTATTTCATCAAGACCGTTCTATAATCCTGAGCTGACCAATATAAATGTACTTGTTGCAGGAGGTGCCTTGGCTTGCTTCTCATTCCTGGGCTTTGATTCCATCACCACAATGGCAGAGGAAGCCATAGAGCCGAAAAAGGATATTGGACGTGCGGCGATCATCGCCTGCGTTGCAGGAGGTACCATATTTATTATACAGGCTTATGTAGCACAATTGGTATGGCCGGATTATACAACCTTTGAAAGCGCAGATACGGCTTTATTTGAAGTGGCACAATTGGCTGGAGGTACTCTGATGTCAGGGCTTTATACCTTTGCCGTAATTTTATCTACCTTTACAGCAGGAATTGCAGGACAATCCAGTGCAGCAAGACTGATGTACGGAATGGGGCGTGATGAAGTTCTTCCAAAGAAATTCTTTACTTACTTGCACCCGAAATATCAGACGCCGATTTTCAATATCCTAATCATGTGTGTGGTAGGTATCGTCGGTTCCCTGGTTCTGGATTTGACATTGGTCTGCGAATTGATGAATTTCGGTGGATTATTTGGTTTTATGTGCGTTAATCTATCCGTAATTGTTTACTTTTTCTTCCGAAAGAAAGAGAGAAATGTAATTAAATATTTAATTTTGCCAGGATTGGGCTTTATTATATGCTGTTATTTGTGGCTGAACCTGTCCAGGCTGTCATTTATAGTAGGCTTCAGCTGGTTGCTGATAGGCTTTATATTTGCGGCTGTCTCGACAAAAGGCTTTAAAATCAAACCTAAAATCTATGAGGAATAAATTTATATTTTAATTAAAATTTATATGACGTAAATTAAAGGAGGAAAAAGAAATGAAACCGAATCCAAAATATATATCCTATTATTATGAAACAATGACAGAATGGCCTGATATTGAGGTTGATCCGAAAAAAACCGCTCTGTTAATCGTTGACATGCAGAAAGAGGTTGTTTCCAGAGAAATTGGTGAATCCATCCAATTCAGAGAAATGGGAGAATGGGAAAGATGGCTG
>DKLE01000065.1:4884-5750 GCA_002455605.1 Firmicutes bacterium UBA6648 | reverse complement strand
TTATGCTGTAAAAGAAATTCCCTTTTATACAAGGGAATTAATTATATGAGAGCAGGAACCCCAATACTCTTGGCCAATTGAACAAATCACAGATCAAGTTACAGTGGTCCTCGATTTGTTTTCTAGTATATCCATGAATGAAGGGCTCGTAAATCGTGGTCCAAAAAGCAGAAAGCAGAATGTGCATCTCATCACGAGAAATATTTGCACTGGTTAGCCCTCGCTTTTTTGCTTCCAAAAAATACTCGTAGCTTTTTCCTGTCATAGTTTCTACCCAGTCGTGCTGGAAATTAGCATATCTGGTTCCATCTGCACACTTAATCAGCAAAAGGAAACCTTCTCTGCACTCATAGAGAAATTGAAACCACCACAACATCGATTCATTCATTTCCCATGCACTTACCAATTCTTGATCGGACAGCTTTTCTACGGGGATAGCACACTTTTCCTCTATAACAGTGTTTAGAGCTGTGACTGTATCGGCAACAACGGCACAAAACAAATCCTCTTTTCCTCTATAGCGCTTGTACAGGGCTCCTGTAGTGATTTCTGCGTTCTCACAGATGGTCTTAAGAGATGCTGTTTCATATCCGCATTCAAGGAATTCCTTTTTGGCGCTTTCTAAAATTCGAGGATCAATAGAACGGTCAGGCTTTGCCAAACTGCCACACCTCCTTAAAAAATAAACACAATAGATAATACGATTATCGATAATTCAATTATCAGTTTAGCAATCCATATAGAAATTGTCAAGTCATATTTGCTATATTTTTCTTAGAAAAAGACTCGATGTTCAATATGACATTTTCTATTATTAGGATTTTATCCACTTTCATGGTAAATTTCTTCTTTGTTATCAGAACGGA
>DKLE01000065.1:0-4832 GCA_002455605.1 Firmicutes bacterium UBA6648 | reverse complement strand
CTTTGTTATCAGAACGGAATTTATATGGTAGCAGTCCATCTTAAATAGGTACTATTTGCATGGATATGCATAATATCTACTTTCTTCTCTTCCTAATGAATTGAATACTTGCATCTCCTAAAAAGATTTAAATCTTATCTCCACCATTTTCCACCTACTGAAAAAGGATCATTATAACTTAGACTTATTTAATCGTGGTTTTGCAAAGAGTTTCTGTTGTAATGTTATAAAAATACAAAGTATTACCTTCTACTACAACATTGCGGCCGCAATCAGAAGTTTTAAACACAACTTTTCCTAATTTATCAAATACCATTACCCTATATTTTGAGTCTGAAGTTTCCTTAAATACACAAGCTAAATATTCTTTTTTATCCCCCGTGATATTCATGGAAATGACTTCTGCCTTTGGGTTTAAGCTCTCATTACTTCCTATACGGTATAAAGTTTCCTTATTTAAATAGAAAACATTATCCCCTACTACTGCAAATTTACCTTGCCAGGAGTCTTCAGCTTTAAAATTGCCTATAAAAGTTTCTATCCCATCTTTCAGGGAATGCTTATACACACTGTAAATACTCTGTTCTCCATCCACTTTAGAACACAAATAGTAAAGAGAGTCTCCTACGATCTGAGCATTCACAACCTGTTCTTTTGATTGGCTTACCCTTGTCACTTCATTTGTAGATGTATTTACTTTATATACCGCAGTGTTGTCTAAACTATAACTACCATCACCTTCTAGATTTAGTACAACTTTTCCCGCTCTCACATAAAGTTCATGTCCTACAAGTTCAAATATTGGTAATCCATTTATATCACTTAGAGAATAGTACCAATAGTCGGCTGACCCCAAGCTTCTGTCACTACCTTCTAAGCTATTGTTATCGTTAACTCTCAAATTTCCTGCACCTGGGGCTGGTCCTGCCCAGTACATATAAAGCTTATCGCCTATCAAGGTAGTCTCATAATAGCTACTTTGAATTTCTTGCACCGTACCATCTTCCTTTAATACGTATCTATTATCTGATCCCATTACAGCACCGCCTGAGTGAAAAAACAGCATTGCTTTTCCGTTCTCTTCGTAAAAGTCGTGTTTGTCATACTGCTTTCCATCCCCATATGACCAAATTCCAAGTTGAAAAATCTTCTTTGCTTTACTTATGTCTGATAATGGGGCTTGCATTACAGAGCCCTTATTATCCACGTAATAAACATAGCCATTCTTAGCCATAACAGCTACACTACTCTTCCCTTGAAAATCTCCATAAGGTTCAATCAACCTCTTTTTAGGAAGTTGAATCTGATCTAACTTTGCATTCTTTGATTTAATAATAAGTCCATTTTTGTCATCAAACTTATAATCCCAACCAAACTCATCAACACTATATTTCCAAGTCATAGGAAAATATGTAATATCTCTAAAGGAAAGAAGAGGATATTCCTCCTTGCTGTTATCTATAGCTTTGCCATTTACCTTAATTGGAAAGTTTACAATTTTTGCAGTATAATTTTTTCCATTCTTAGCAGGTGATACATATGGATTATATGCAGCCGTAACACCTGTCGCATCTACTAAAAGTCCAGTTTTATTTCCTGTCCACGTAGACTCAATGCCTAAAAATCTACAATCACTAAAGGTCATTGGAAAATATGTAATGTTCTTATAAACTATCAGTGGGTACTTACTATAATTGTTATTTACCCCCTGCCCATTAATTGTTACCTTAAAATTTGGCAATGTAATGTTTACACTATTGCCCGAAGCAAATGAAGTAATTGTAATACTCATCATAGAACTAATGAGTATTGTCACTAACACTAACACACTAATTAATCTCTTTTTCATGCTATAAATTCCCTTCTCCACTCACTCGTTTTATCAGTATCATGCATACTATAAAAAACGCTAGAAACTTCTTTGTTATAAGTATACTTCCATTTTTCTGCTTTATCTTCCATTTTTCTCTCCCTTTTTTCGTCATTATTCGACTCGTTGTATAATATACTCCGCTCCTGCTCTCACCCTACGGAAATCTGCGAAAATCTTTCCTTATCTTCAGTACTTTTTTCGTGCACGCAATGATATAATTATATTGCACACAAGGGGTATTTAAGTCAAGTCTTTGGCAGAAAGGAATAAAAATGATAATTGATGAAAATCCAATTGAAAAAGAAGCAATGGAATATTTTCACCGCGGTGAAAGAGCGGAAGGTTTAAAAATTCAAGATGAATTTGTCAACGCTTTGCGTGAAGCAATCAAAACTCAAGATCATTGTTCATGTAAAAAGCCTTGTAAATATCACGGCAAATGCTTAGAATGTGTTGCCATACACAGAGCCCACCAGGAGCACCTGCCAAACTGTTTTCAACCCATGGTCAATAAAAAAATAGAAATTCTATCTGAATTAACCGAGCACACTATGGTTAAAAATTTAAAATGATAAGTAAAAAAATACATAAAAAGCAAGGTACTCCATGTGCCTTGCTTATCTCATCCAGTGCCCCCTTAACTAAACCCCACGATTTAATTAACAAGATTTTTAATCCAGAACAGCCATCCCCTGACCGAAGAAGCCCTTCGCAGCAGCAAATTTTCGCTGCATATGTTCAATTCCCTCATTCTTGCGGCTATATACTGTTTATCCGGAACTTCACCTTTTTGTAAAATTAATTCAAACATTTCATTAAAAAGCCGATGCTTTAAAATCAGCTTCACATATTCCAGCTGCCTTGCCTTATAGCACAGCTTCAGCAGGCTTTTTCCCAAAGGAGTAAGGAAGGCCTTTATCCCATCTTCAGCCTTGTTCTTTTCCGCCAGCCCTAGATATTTGCATGCATTAAAATAATAGTCCGACTGTCTTTCTTTAAAGCCAAACAAGTCTGCTATTTCCACGGTTGTCATAGGACTGTCCGAAAGATTCTCCACCAAAGAAATCACTTTTTCAAAGCTGTCCGCCTGAATAAATGTAACATCCGGTTCTGGCTCTATATTAGTGCTCTGAAAAACTCCGTTTAAATCCTCCCAGGTTATATGAATGTCCTCCAGGCTGTAATTGCGTTCCTGTATCAATTGCAATGAGCTGTAGCTGTCCATATCAGTAAATTGATATTCTAACAATCGAAATATGTTATTAGAGTAAACCATAAAAACCGGCCGGATTTGTTTTTGAATCTTCCCGTTCCACAATCGGGTAGGATAATAGAGCTGTCTAACCAGAAAGTTATTGTGAATGACATTTTTCCCTTCTATGATAGTAAACACGTTTTCATTTTCAAAACCGGCGTCAATTTCTACCTGTGAGTTTTGGACATCTATTCGATGCTCTGTTCCCGGAGTAAAGCCATCTACTCGAAAAGAAAAAGTTCCGGATCCCATTCTTCCCGAAACTGTCTGCAGCATGTTATTCTCCCCTAAAAAATCATCAAGAATATTGGTGATTCCCATAATATTTATGGCACTTGCTTCCGAACGAATATCATTAATATCAATGGTTTCCAGGTATTCAGGGATTTTTACATTCTTCATTTGTTTGATGTCTGTTTTAGCTATGGGAAAATCCTGATATAAATTAAATTCCCCTATCACATACTTTCCTCTGGTAACTGGTAAAATAGCCAGCTTATTTCCGAATACCCCAGGTAAGGACTCTTTTGTATCAAACTTGGTCATTAACCGCGGTTCTTTCACCTCTCGTATTTTATCCGCTGTTATGTAAAATCGACCATTCTTTTTGATTTCATTTTCAATGTTATATTTATCAAATAAAATTGCCCATTTGTCATCAATCAAGCTCATAGTTTCTCACCAATACCTCATCCACTTCCCCTCGCTTATCCGGGTTTGCATTAATCGCACGTTTGGCAGCTACCTTTGTCACTTTATATTCTTTATACAATTCTTCAATAAATTCACAAGAAGAATTGGACAAAAGAAATTTCACTCCTTTTTTATTCAGCAAGTCACACTGCCTCTTTAATTCAATCTGCTCTTTTTCTCCGAATCCTATAGCTGTATATCCGGTAAAGGAAGAAGAAGTGCTTATAGGCATATAAGGCGGATCCAAGTACACAAATGCACCTTTTCGAATGCCCTTCAAAGCTTCTCTGTAATCACCGCATTTAATGGTTATATTGGTCTTGTTCAAATATTCATTCAGCGCTTTGATTGTTGCTTCGTTTGAAATATTAGGATTTTTATATTTTCCCCAAGGGGCATTAAATTCTCCTGAGCTGTTTACCCGAAACAGTCCATTGTAGCAGGTTTTATTCAGATAGATGATTCTGGCCGCTCGCTCTACCTCTGTCAGAGAATCAAACTGACTCTTATCTCTGTCTAAGGCTCTTATTTCATAAAAATATTTCTCCGAATTATTATTTTTATGCTCCATTAACCTTTCAATTAAAGCCCTGGGATTATTCTTGATCACTGTATAAACATTGATTAACTCTGAATTAGAGTCATTGATTATTGCTTTTTTCGGCTGCATGTCAAATAGAACTGCCCCGCCTCCAATAAACGGTTCACAGTATGTTGAGCATTCCGGTATTAATGGGATGATCTGATCCAGTAACTGTCTCTTTCCTCCAACCCATTTAAGAATCGGAGTCACCAATGGATTTTTTGCAGCCATTTTTTATCCTCCTATAACTGTAACTTCTGCTTAAATATCTATACATTCTTTATTATTTACAATATCATTCTAGACCAGCTTTTAATAAAATTAAAAGTGATTATTTTTGTTATTATCAAAACTTTTAGCTTTTACTATCAAAAATTAAAACTAAATGCTTTACTTTATTTTATCGTGCATAATAGTATACCTCAAAT
>DKLE01000141.1:7265-9945 GCA_002455605.1 Firmicutes bacterium UBA6648 | reverse complement strand
GGCTACTATAATTATAATCCTGAAGTTAAAAAGGTATCTTTGCAAATAACAGATAATACAAAATATATTTTTACAGACTATAATCAACTGTATACAAAAGATGAAAATGGCGAAAGACTCTATGAAACTACTAAATTAAATGAGTTTCTTAAAGGTTCATCCTATCACGATATTCCTTTGGAAGAGCAGAGAATCCCATACTTTTTAGAGGTGTATGATGGAAAAGTTATTAGCATTACAGAGGAATTTATTTATACTCAATAATACTGCGAAAAATGATCATAACACGACGCTAATTTATTCAAGAGGTGTATAATTTGATGAAAAATAAAAGAACATATGGTATCATAACAGTTTTTATTATTATACTTATTGTGATGATAACAATTGTTTTATGGAGTAGTTCCAAAAGTCAAAGCGCTTTGTCATCAGATTGTATAGCCTATACGGATATCGTGCTTAAACCAGAGTCACTTCAATTAAAAGGAATTTTAACCTCTAGCAGTGGCTATTTGAAAAGTTATGATTATGAAATAAAAGGGAGTAAAGTATATTTGTCCTTTTTTCAAGGGGGAATTAGTGCTGAAAGAAAATCTGGTAATGTAGATGTATTGATAGAGGATGATTTTTCAAATATAGAAGAAATATATCAATTAGATTCTAATGGGCATTATGATTTGATTTGGACTAAAGATAAAGTATTTTAAAGATTATATATAATGTGAAATACCTACCATTGTAAAATAAATTATTTACGAGGTTGTAAAAATGAAAAAGATATTTTTTAATGCATTAACACTTGTCATTATACTAATTTTTACTGCGTGCAGCGTACCAGGTGTAAAAAAGCCAGATTCAATAAATAATACATCTCCCAGCAAAACGTTATCAAAAGCAGAACAATTAATTCAAAGTATGACTTTGGAGGAAAAAATTGGGCAGCTTTTTATTATTCGTCCTGATTCTCTTGATCGTAACCTTACTAGGGAGCAAATCAGCAATCCAACAGCTTACGGTGTAACCGAATTGAACAATCAAATGATTGAATCACTAAAGGAATATCCTATTGGCGGCATTGTAATTTTTCAAAAAAATATTTTATCGCCTGAACAACTGACTGATTTTATTGGTGAAATGAAAGAGCAAAGCAAAATCCCATTATTTGTAGGTATTGATGAGGAAGGCGGTTCCGTGTCTAGAATTGCGAACTCCAAGGGCTTTGATGTAACGAAGTATAAAAGTATGGAAACAATAGGGCTGACTGAGGATAGTAAAAAGGCACACGATGTTGGCCTCACAATTGGTTCCTACTTAAAAGGATATGGGGTCAATTTAGATTTTGCTCCGGTAGCCGATGTTAATACAAATCCGGAAAATATTGTGATTGGAGATCGCTCCTTTGGCAGCGAACCTGAACTTGTAGCCAAAATGGTATCAGCAGAAATTGATGGGTTTCACGAAGCCGGTGTTATGAGCTGTATAAAACACTTTCCAGGTCATGGAGATACAAAAGGGGATACCCATAAAGGCTTTGTATCCACGGAAAAGACATGGGAAGAATTAAAGGGATGTGAGTTAATTCCGTTTATTGATGCTTCTAAACATACCGATATGATTATGATATCTCATATTACAGCCCCAAATATAACATCCGATGGGCTTCCGTCTTCTCTCTCCAATGAAATGATGGAGGGCAAGCTTCGAAAAGAGATGAATTATGACGGTGTGGTTATTACCGACTCCATGGCAATGGGGGCTATTACGCAGGAATATACCTCGAGTACAGCTGCTATTAAAGCTATCGCAGGAGGAGCTGATATCATCTTAATGCCTGAAAATTTTGTAGAAGCTTATAATGGAATTTATGACGCAGTTATAAACGGAACGATCAGTGAAAAGCGAATTGATGAGAGCGTATTACGTATTCTAGCTTTGAAGGAAAAATATGAGTTACTCAAATAAATGTAACAAAAGGGACTACTAACTATGAATGTCAGTTAGTAGTTTTTTATTATAGAAATTAGGAGTTAGTGAAGTAATAAAGCTTTTACTCAAAATAACTTCTAGATAATTCGGATGTGAGATCAGAGTTCGGTCAAAAAAATTAAAATCATTGGGAGTAACGAAGATGAAATTGCAAATAGGAATTGAAATCGGTAAAAACTGATGTTTAAAGAAGTGGAAAGCTTACAAAACCAAAGCAGAGTCTTTGTTGAAAGAATGGGACTATCAGTCAACTGGAAGATACAGAAACAAGGAGGTTGATTCCTTGGTTTCTCCTTGCGCCTGAACCGATTGCAATCTTGGGGATTTGCTTGATAAAAGAATAATAGTCAAAAAAAGCAATATAGAAATAAAAATTATTATTCTATTTTTCATAATTACTTATCTCCTGTTTGAAAGATTTCTAGTTTAGTGTAGCAGATCAGATAATTTATCTTCATTGCTAGATATTGATAATGTTCATGACGATACAAGGTTAAGGAGGCATGATTGGAAAAGCCGCCCGAAATAGGCGGCAGGTAATCATAAGTCTTGCAGATCGGATTCAGGAATATCGTTTTCAAGGTTGTCCCTTGCAAGATCGGTATCAATTACCGGATAGATATCCGCTGGAATGGGTTTATCAATGTCTCCATCTATGATGGATCGGGTTTTTACATTCATCTTTATCACCTCA
>DKLE01000141.1:0-7209 GCA_002455605.1 Firmicutes bacterium UBA6648 | reverse complement strand
CTTTATCACCTCAAAATTAGGATAACCAAGAAAAAAGAAATTATTTACCAATCAATAGAGTTTTATTACTGATGGCTTCCCAATAGAAGCAGTACTTCTGACAGGATAGCTTTTTTGAGCGACAAACGGATATCGATTGAAAAGAGGAAAAATATGGTGTATTATAAAAGAAAAAGGAGAAAATTCTATGAAATTTGATAAAGAGGCTGTTAATCAACTACTAAAGAAAATAGATGATAAGCAGGGCGAAATTACTGTGGAATATGGAGCATTGAACGAAAAATTAGAAATGATAAAGATAATGAATGAGGAAGAATTTAATAGCTTAGCTTTATTATTAGAATTAGGTTTTAAAGCTGACGATGAAACGGAAATAAAATTAAAACAACAGCAGCTCCAAGAACATTTTACTGCGTTAGATGAAGTAAGACAGAAACTAATGGTTTTATTAGGAAAATAGTATTAGTAAAACAAGAGCCTTCACGCGAAGGCTCTTTTACGTTTCAAACAGATATTCTCCTTTCGCAATTTGGTTATTATCCATTTAAATCCGATCCAAAAGATATCCATAGCCTTCCCGTGCCATCTGTTCTCTCGGGATAAACCGCAGAGATGCACTGTTAATACAGTACCGCAATCCGCCTGTTTTCTTGGGACCGTCGTTAAACACATGACCTAAATGGGCGTTTCCCGCGTGGCTTCGAACTTCTGTCCTGTACATGCCATAAGAAGTATCCTTTTTTTCGTGAATTACATTCGGATCAATGGGTTTTGAAAAGCTTGGCCAGCCGCAGCCAGATTCAAATTTATCACTGGAGGCAAAGAGCGGCTCACCGGTTGTGATGTCCACATAAATTCCAGGCTGAAAGGTGTCCCAGAATTCATTCTGAAAGGGAGGTTCGGTGGCGCTGTTCTGTGTTACTTCGTACTGTTCTTCGGTCAATATTTTGCGCAGGGTATCGGTGTCCGGTGCTTTGTAAAATGTAGGATTTACGATTGATTTTGCAGCTTTTTCTAACTTTGCCTTTGAAATATGACAATAGCCGCCGGGATGTTTATCCAGATATTTTTGATGATATTCCTCTGCGGGAGTGAAATTGTGTAGCGGCTCTACCTCAATCGCGATAGGTTTTCCGTATTGCTCTTGAAGTTGCAAAATGGAGTGATTAATCACCTGCAGATCTTCCTCGTTGACATAGTAGATACCGGTTCGATACTGCGGACCGTAATCACCGCCCTGCCGATTCACGGAAACCGGATCAATCGATTCATAATATAGCTCCAGCAAAAATGCCAGAGGAATTATCTCTGAATCATAAACAACTCGTACCGTTTCAGCATGTCCCGTATTCCGATTGCACACTTCCTCATAAGTAGGCTCTTCCGTATTTCCGTTGGCATAGCCGGCCTGAGTGGACAAAACACCTGGAATCAACGAAAGATATTTCTCGGTTCCCCAAAAGCAACCACCTGCAAGATAAATTTCTGACATAGTACACCTCTTTCCATATTTATATTAGCTTTATATTAACACGATTTTCATCTAATCCAAATACCATTGATGATATATAATACTCTTCAATGAAAAACTACCGAGGAGTTCTCGGTAGCGGGAAAATAGCTTTTAATTTTGCTTCATATGTTCAACAACCTGTTTTAGTTCACCCAATGTTGAAATTTCAACACCTGATTCATCTAATCTATCACGAATGGGTTTTGAAAGAGACAAATAGTAGTCCTTTAAATCAGGATTATCACAGTAATAGCTGGATAAGTTTACACTCTTATTATCAATCACAATAATCACCTCAAATCATAGTGTGTGCAGATAATACAAATTTATAACAAATTTAAAAATACTGTTTGGGTTTACATAACGCTTATTATAATCGTTTTTTTATTATAAACAAGAGAGCAAGAATTAAAAAACGGGAGGAGGAGCGAGACATGGAGATTCTTATGAAAACAGTATTTCCGGCCATTGTAACCTTTGTTATGAAGATATTGGGAAAAACCGATATTTGGCTTATAGCTCTGGTTACAGCTATGGTGATGGATTATCTGACAGGCTTGTGTAAGGCTTATATACTGAGCAGCTTAAGCAGTAGAGAAGGGTTTAAGGGAATACTAAAAAAGCTGATGTATTTTGCTATCATAGCTGTGGCTGTAATCGCGGATAAGATAACAGGAGCTGATGATTTCTTGAGAACGGCTGTCATAGGGTTCTTAATTGCCAATGAAGCATTAAGTATACTGGAAAATTGCGCTGCTGCTGAATTACCCGTACCAAAGCTATTAATAAATGTATTGGATAAGTTAAAAAAGTCGGGAGAGGAATAAAGCTGCCGATATAGCACTAGAGCTATTCAAATAGGTAAAAAACAAGGTCTAAAAAAGCAACGTTCAAAAGACGTTGCTTTCTTAGAAAGAGCCCTCCAAGCAATGGTTTAATAATTTTAATAAGCTTTAGAGAAACTGATTTCGTTTACTTTCAGCTGATGATCCGTATATTCATAAGTCAAACAAAATGTGCCTAAAAAACTACCTGGCGAAAGCTGTGCTCCGATATTTACCACAATACGGTTTCCATCTATTGAATAATCAACGATAGAGCCCATTTGAAGATTTTTAAACCAGCTTGCTCTTTCAGCGACTAGCTTCGTAACTTCTTCTTCGGAAAATGTCATGGTCTTTTTTTGGTCCATGGTGATTTTTATGCCGTTCTTATCAAGTTTTGATGAAACTCTATTTTTTAGAGGGTCCAACGGGTTCTGCACCGTAAGCTCAGAAAGATCCTTCGGATTTAATACATGGATTTCCTCTATAAGCGTTCCAGTTCCTTCACCCTGACACAATATAACAATCAGCTCATTCTGACCGTCACCGTTCACATCTGCATAAGCAAGCTCTGGCAGGAATGCCGGCCCCCCATATGTTTGCCAAGGAAAACGTTTTGTTTTGCCATCTACGGAAAGGGTCATATGGGAAAACATACCTTCTTCTAAAGTTTCTGCTGACAGCCATGTTTTGCCGTCATTCAGATAAGCGAGGACTGTGCCGTCATTTTGCCCATTCATTTGCTTCGGCTCAGAAAAATCAGAAATCACACACTGACCGTTCTCCACGGCAAAGGTAAGAGCTTGGCGATAATAGCCAGCAAAGCCGCCCGAAGTCATGTAGGTATAGGTGATTATGGCTTTATTATTATCGCCGGACCTCGCTGTATAGCCGTCCACCCACGGGCTTGACTGTCCCGTTATCCAGTTGCGTTCCTGATAGTCCTTATATACTTTTTTCTGAAGCTTTGGGCTCATCAAAGCATACTGTGCTTTGCCGTCTCGGCTTTTGACAGCTTCAGCCCATTGGCATGCCATAAGCTGTGTCTCTATTCGGTTGGTGTTTATTGAGAGGTTTTTAGCAACCTCAATGGCGTTTTGACCGCCCACTGACGAATGAAAGGATAAATCATAAGCATAGCTGCTCTTTTTCGGTATCAGATAAATGTGCAGCTCATCGCTATAGGAATTGTCCTCTGCTGCCGCTGGCTGGGTGCGGCGAATGATGGATTTTACCGCGGGATACTTGCAGTTGGAAAGCGTTTGCTGACCCAGTGTCTGAGCGTGGTTTCCTTCAAACTGGGAAAGAGGCTGAGATGCATCGTAGTTTAGAATAGACATCTCTCCGATCTCTTCCCCTGCGGTCTGAAGACTGACTGAGCCGTCTGGTGCGGCTTCAGCAGCCCAGTTATTTGGAATGGAGAAAGTGTATAACCCCGTATCAACAGTTTTCCAATCCGCAGTATTTACATATTCCTCCATATCAATTTCCGTTTTGCAGCCTGTTACAACCGCACGACCGTTTTCGTCTCCGAAGGAAAGACGCTCGGTACTCCTATATGTGCGGGTAGTGGAGTCAGTATATAGGTATGTAACCACGGCCTGATCTCCGTCCAGAGCTATATTGTAACTTACCACCCACGGGCTGGACCAGCGTATGGAATAATTAAGAATATTTGTGTTATCAACAGAGCCTTGCTGTGCGCGAAACTTCGACTGCATCGGACTGTTCATAATCTCATAGCGCGCTCTTCCGTCTCTTGTTTTCCAAGCATCCGCCCAAATAAGAGCGAGATTATATTTATCATTAAAAGTCCATGTAGAGCCATAATCGGAAGTTTCATACAGCACCGTCACATCTACGGATTCGCCTCCCCAGTCCTTGCTGTGGAAGGTGACCGGAAGTACGCCTTTTGCCCCGTTAAAAACAGGAGATAGAGCTGTGGAGTAGGCTGCAATGCTTTTAAATGAGTCCGGTATTTGAAGTGAGCATTTTGTCCATGTTTTGCCCTTATCATCTGTGCGGTATACCACAGGATTAATATCTGCATCGTATTGGAAGGAAACAAAGCCGATATTTTTATTGGCAAACCCTGCTCCCGCTACAACGTGAGGGTAAACGTCATTTGTATTTCCCATTTCATTCCAGGTTTTTCCCCCGTCAAACGTTTGAAAGATCCGATTCTTCTGATGTCCTGATGCGGCATCTCCGGCTAATAGCAGCCATCCGTCATTTTTAGTGGTAAACCCTATGTATTTCTGTCTGTAATCTTCAGCTTTTGTACCTGCTAAGGGATACTTACTCCAGGTTTGGCCCGAATCATTGCTGATAAGTACAGTAACAGGTGATGAAGGGATTTTGTTATCCCCATATGCTACTGCTGTCACTTCATTGGAGATATAGATGGCTTTGTCTTGGAAATAGGTGGATTGCTGATTATTATCCGGTTTAAGCGGTACTACGGCAGATTTTTCCGTACCGTAGGAAATGGTAAATGCGCCGTCGATCAAATCGTAAGAGTTGCCGGCACTGAGAAGAGCAATATTATCAATTGTCTTTCCCTCTTTGCTGTCATCAACCCCGTAAGCCACGGAAAGTCCCACAAGGCCTGTGACGATAATGACTGCAAATAAGGCAACAATGCCTCTGCGTTTTTTATTTCTGTCAAAAATATTTGTAAACCGTTCTTTCATGATCTTCTTACCTCCGTAAAAATAAGTGGAAAAAGCTGTTTGCTTTTGATTTCCCTTATGAATTGCCGATAAAATTGTTTCACTGTATTGTTTTCTGAAAGCGATGTCCGAATCCTTGATCAGTTCGGAATCACAAACCATTTCCATATCCTTATTGGATACTGATCTCATAAGATAAACAATCGGATTAAACCAGTGCACCGCGTTAGCACATACTAGCAGTAGTTTATACCAGATATCCTTTCGTTTATAATGGATCAGTTCATGCTTTAGGATGATTTTCAGGTCCGAATCGCTGTAAGCTGAATCCGGTAAAAAAATAAATGGCCGGAAAAAACCAATCAGCATAGGGCTTTGCACTTTTTTGCAGGTACATAACTGAATACTCCGTTTGATTTTCATCTCTTTTTTTATTTCAACCCAAAGCTCTAAGATGTGATTTTTTTCAATGGGCTTAGAAAAACGCAGTACCGATTTTTTAAATAAAAAATATCCAATTAAATGATAGAGCATAAAGAGAAGAAGCCCGAGAGCCCATACAATGGACAGAAGTTCCTCTAGGGTGATTGTCTGCGATGATGAGGATAACACAGGAGCTGTCTCCAGATTCTGTGTAATTTCTTGACTGACCGGAGGAGCGGGAACTGCGGTTTGTTGCATCGGTACTTTAAACTCTATATTCTGCGAGGCCGGTGTAATTTCTATAGGTGTTTGAGGCAACGACGGACTGAAAGGAATCAGTAAACGGACTGCAAGTATAAGCCATGCAAAGTAACGCCATTTGGCCGTATAGCTCTTATGAAGAAGAGGAAGCAAAAGTAACAATACAGCAATAATCGCGGATGTGGTAAGAGATATCTTAATCACATTATGAAATAGATTTTGGTCCATATTAATCCCCCTTTGTGGCCTTATCGATAAATTCCCGGAGTTCCGTAAGCTCTTCTTCACTTATTGCATTACTTTTATAAAGGGATGCAACGAAGGTGGTAAGAGAGTTACCGTATAGTTTCTCCAGGAAGGTCTTACTTTCATTTTCAAGGTAATCCTGTTCGGCAATGACAGGCGAGTAAATATTGATTTTTCCCTCCCGCCTGCTCGTAATAAACCCTTTTTCCGTGAGTCGTGCAAGAAAGGTCAGTACGGAAGTGATCTTCCATTCTTTTTTATCTTTCAGCTTTTCGCTGATATATGAGGAAGTAACGGGTTCGTTTGCTTCCCATATAATCATCATGATTTCAAGCTCTGAATCGGGAAGACGTTTTATTATCTTATTCATAGTTTCACTTCTTTCTACAATTGAAGAATAACTTGTGTGGATATTCTACATGTGTAGAATGAAATTGTCAATTACTTTGTTAAATATTTTGAAGAAAAATTTTAAGTGTCGAAGTTTGTTTTTTTATAAAAAATGATAGCAAATAGCACAGCGGTTCGGCTATAATAATGATCGTGATTATTATTGGAGGCTATTGAATTATGGAAACAACATCATCAAATGCACAAATGCTGCCAACAAGAGCGGAAAAAACCAAGTCTATTCTTTATATGGTGGTTTGCGCCACATTATGGAGTATCGGGGGAATCTTCATCAAAATGGTTCCGTGGAATGCTTTGGCTATCGCGGGAGTACGAAGTGCTATTGCGGCCGTTATTGTATATGCATATATTCGACATAAGAAAATAAATCTGAAATTTGTAAAATCGGCATTTTTGAGCGGAGCATTTTTGAGCGGTATTTTTTTGTGCTTTGTGGTGGCAAACAAGTTGACTACGGCAGCTAATGCCATTGTCTTGCAGTTCACGTCACCGGTATTTATTTTAATTCTATCAGCTGTTTTTTTACATAGAAAATGTCGAAAAGGAGATCTCATTACAGTGGTGGCAACTCTTGCGGGTATCTCCTTGTTCTTTTTTGATCAGTTATCCCCGGGAGGCATTTTAGGAAACTGTTTCGGAATTTTAGCAGGATTAATGGTGGCTTGTGCTTACTTGGTCGTAGGAGAGGTAGACGAAGAAACGAGAATGACTGGGATTTTATTAGGACAGATATTTACAGCTGTCATTGGGCTGCCGGCTTTATTTTTTACTGAAATATCTGTAACCCCTTCAGCAGTAATCAGTATGGTTATCTTGGGAATATTCCAGTTAGGCATTCCTTATGTGCTTTTTGGCCTTG
>DKLE01000140.1:612-4434 GCA_002455605.1 Firmicutes bacterium UBA6648 | reverse complement strand
TAATTCATCCGCTTCTCTGGAATGAATGACGATGGGCATTTTCAGCTCATTGGCCAGCTGGATCTGCTTTCTAAACCATTCCTCCTGAACATCTCTTTGTGAAAAATCATAATGAAAGTCCAGTCCGATTTCTCCGATAGCCATTACTTTATTTTTTTTGGCCAGCCCTTTTATCATGATCAGCTGCATTTCGTCCATATCCTTCGTATCATGAGGGTGGCACCCCACTGCGGCATAACACCACGGATATTTTTCTGCATGCTTTACTGCAAGTACGGAGCTTTCCAAGTTAAAGCCCACATCCATTACATAGGCTACCTGGGATTCTTCGATTTTTGCTGCTAAATCCTGTCTCTCCTCTTCTGTAAGATTTTCATTATTTAAATGTGTATGTGAATCAAATAACATGTTCTCCTCCGTGTCTATTGTTTTGAATTCATTCATTATTTTTTTGTTTATATTACCATATTACCATTTTTTCTTATACGTGTCTTAATAAATCCGTTTTCTTTTCCTTTGTTCTGTTTAAATTTATCTTCTCAGCAGCCTTCTTCTGCTAACTTTTTTCTAAAAATTATCTTTTTTTGAGCAAAACAGCTGAATATAAACAATATTATTTCTGCAATAATTTTCGCAATAAAACGGTTAGGTACTAAAGTATTGACTAGCAAAGATAAAATCAAGGTGTTCAAAATTAAAATGATAACTGCTAAAATAATATACTGGACTGCTGTCTTCATTACCTTCCTGTCATCTTTAAAAACATACTTTCTATTGATGGCATAGTTAATCATTGCACTGACAATTCTTGCTGTGATATTGCTTATGCCCACACTCCAATTCAAAGGCAGCCTCTGAGTCATGATTATCAAAAGGGCATACAAAAAATAATCCGCCAAAAACCCAATACCTGATGAAAAGCTGAATTTTATAATTTCTTTATAAATCTGATAGGAATCTTTTAACGGATGAAAATGGGATCCTTTATTTTCATTTAAATAAATAGTTTCAATAGGCTGTTCATAAATATCTTTTTTATCCCTTGTCCAATAAAGCAGCATATTCGTTTCATATTCATACCGGTTTCCTTCGATGCGGATCATATACGGCAATTCCTTTACATTAACCCCCCTTAGTCCGGTTTGAGTGTCCCCTACCTTTATGCCTGAAGAAAGTTCAAAAACTTTTCTTGTCACGGAATTTCCCAATCTGCTTTTTATTGGTACCTTCCCCGCAAACTGCCGTCTTCCCAATACCAGTGAGTCAGGTCTTTTCACCGTGGCCTCGGCTACCGCTGTGATATCCTCTAGACTATGCTGTCCATCGGAATCTGCAGTAACAACGTTCCCTTCTCCGCTGTGCATTTTTGCAATATAAGAAAAAGCGGTTTTTAATGCATATCCTTTTCCTTTATTGATTCCATAGCTTATTACATAAGCATAATTTCCAGCCTCTTTAAAAATGGGGGCATATGCTTCTCCGCTGCCATCATCTACTATTATAATTTGAAAATCGGTCTGAGCATGAACCTTCTGAATCAGACAAATCATCTCTTGATCTGGTTCAAATGCAGGAATTACCAAAAAAACTTTTTTCGTTTCCGCCATGAAATACCTCCCGATCTTTATTTCATCTTCTGAAATAAACTATTGCTGTAATTTTTTATCAGCTTCTCCTGTCAATAGTATAGTATGGGAATTATTTGTATTATTATTATTGCTTTCAGACAATAATAAGATTAAACTCTACATATGATATACATGCCTGCGTTTTTAACGTAAATCTGTTGAAAGAAAGGATCAGAAGAATGAAAAGTATTGTTGTCTATTATTCCTTGGAAGGAAATTGCAAGCTAATCGGCAATACCGTAGCAGAGACACTGAACTCTCCCATCATAGAATTGAAACTGAGAAAACCTGTACCTGCAAAAAGCCCCATGAAATTTATCGTAGGAGGCAGAAGTGCAATAAAAAAGACCTCACCTGAGCTATCCAATTCAATCCCGGATTTATCCGATTATGAATTAATTGTTGTGGGTTCACCCGTGTGGGCGGGAACCTTTGCTCCGGCTCTTCGAACCTTTGCCTCTAAAGCCCGCATTGAAAACAAAAAAATTGCTTTCTTTGCTTGCAGCGGCGGAGGATCTACACAAAAATGCATATCTGAAATGCAATTCTTGTTTGAAGGCAATGATTTTATAGGAGATACCAGCTTTGTCACCCCCTCGCTAAAAGATACGGAGAACTGTATCCATAAGGCTCAAAAGTGGGCTGACAGCCTCATTCTCTCCCTTTGAAAATATATCTACTTCTAAAAACAATATTAATGAATTTAATATTGTTTTTTATTTATCTAACACATATCCGGACGTTATTATTTGGGACGAATTTTTCGCATAATCAAAATTATATGGTTACTTTATCTCATATCGTGGTAAATAAGAGTTAACAGCTGTATGGAAAATATATTCTAATAATTACACTTAATCACACTAGAGAATTGCAAGGAGAATAAACCAATGCTTAAACAATCGAAAATGAAGACAAAATTAGTACTATTCTTTGGAATCCTGCTTTTAATAACTGTTTTTGTCCAAGGACTGATATCTTATGTGGAATTGACAAAAGCACATAATGCTTCTATTTCCGCAGAACAACAAAAATTTGATGAAATCATACGAAACAGTGTAGAAACGTTAATCAGTACATTGGATGTTAACCATCAAAGATATCTAAAGGAAGAAATTACTCAGGAACAGGAAATGGCGCAAGCGAAAAAAATTGTTCGGGATACCAGATATAACAATGGAGAGGGCTATTTCTGGGCTGATTTAAAAGACGGTACCTGTGAAATACATATGAACCCGGAATATGAAGGAAAACAACGTTTCAATGAAAAAGATTTAGAAGGCAATTACTTTATTCAAAACTTAATTAAAGCCGGCGATCAAGATGGTGGTGGGTTTACCGAATTCTATTTTACCAAGCCAAACGAGGACGGCAGCTTTAAGAAGAGAGGATTTACTGAAAAATATGAACCTTACGGATGGTATATCAGTACCGGGAACTACTATGATGACATTGAAAAGACCATTGATGCCTATGAAAAGGAAAAAAACCTTTCATTACTCATTCTTTTCCTATCGGCCGTTGTGATCGGCGGAATAGGAATTGCCTGTATGCTCATCATGGCTGAGCGCATATCCAAGCATTTAAAAATGGTAACACAGAGACTTTTGCTTCTCAGCCAAGGGGATCTGCACACGCCTGTACCTGAAGTCCATACCGGAGATGAGCTGGAGACGCTGGCATCAGCTACTAAACAAACTATTGACAGTCTGGGCCTTACAATACATAACATTGACACCACCATGAAAGAATTTTCAAAAGGAAATTATATTGTAAACTCAACGGAGGACTATATCGGTGATCTATCTGAAATCTATGCCTCCATAGAAGATTTTTCCCGTCAAATATCCTCTACATTATGGCAAATTAACCAATCCTCTGATGAAGTAGCCCAAGGCTCTGAGCAAGTTTCCAGCGGCGCCCAGGCTCTCGCCCAGGGGGCTTCCGAGCAAGCCGGTTCGATCCAGGAACTTCTGAGCTTTGTAGAAGACATGACTTCTCAGATTAATGAAACCGCAGAGAATGCTGAAAAGGCTAAGCAAATTTCCCTGGAAGCCAGTGCCTCTACCGCACAAGGGCAACAACAAATCGAAAATATGATTACAGCCATGAGTGAAATCAGTGAAGCCTCCATAGAAATTGGAAAAATCATAAAAAATATTGATGATATTGCCTTCCAGACCAATATTCTTGC
>DKLE01000140.1:0-396 GCA_002455605.1 Firmicutes bacterium UBA6648 | reverse complement strand
CTTCCAGACCAATATTCTTGCATTAAATGCGGCTGTAGAGGCTGCCCGTGCGGGTGCTGCAGGCAAAGGGTTTGCCGTGGTTGCCGATGAAGTACGTAATTTAGCAAGCAAATCAGCAGAAAGCGCTAAGAATACCGCTGATTTAATTGAACGTTCTCAAGTTGCCATTACAAACGGTTCAAAGATTGTCTCTGATACCGCACAGTCCTTAGAAAATATTATTTCTGACTCAGAAAAATCCGCTGAGGTAATCCAATATATAGCAGATAAGACATTGGAGCAGAAGGATTCTATCAGTCATGTGAATACCAGTATCGAACAGGTCTCAGATGTGGTTCAAGTAAACAGCGCAACTGCGGAAGAGAGCGCAGCTATCAGTGAAGAGCTTTCCGGCCA